>NZ_JAUBVJ010000055.1:0-54953 GCF_036702785.1 Microcoleus sp. AR_TQ3_B6
AATGAAACGCTCAAAGCAAGCAGAAAGTCTGTTATGGTCAGGGAAAGTTAATGAAGTTATCAATTTATTTAAAAATCTGAAAAAAAAATTATTTAAAACATTTTGTAAATATTTAGAAAATCATCGCAGCCGAATAGTTAACTATCAATATTATAAAGAAGAATCCCTAAGCTCAATCGGTTCTGGAACAATTGAATCAACGATTAAACGAATTGGACGCTTGAGTGAAACTATCGGGGGCGAGCGTGGAATATCGAGAATGTTTCCTCTATCCTTTCTCTTCGCTGTGCTTATCTTAATGGTCAACTTTCCACTTGATGTATTTGCAAAAGTGAGATGCACCCCTTAAATAAATTACGTAGAGCAGCCGGAATAACAGATAGGCAAAGTAAATATTTATTATTAAATAATCGAATAAATTTGAATCCAGAGCAGATTGATAAATTAGAATTGGTACTAGGTAAGTCAGAATGCTTGAAAATTGCGTATGAGATGAAAGAAAAATTTAGAGAAATATATGAGACTAATTTGACAGTCAAAAAAGGGCAGAAAGAAATCAAAGAATGGCTAAATCATGCACAGGTGTTTTTTAGAGAATCTGCATCAACACTTGAAAATCATTTTGAGGGGATTTGCAACTACTTTTTGAATCGCACAACAAGTGGAGTTATGGAAGGAATTAACAATCGAATTAAGTTGATAATGCGCCAAGGATATGGCTTTTATAATTTTAATAATTTTAGGAATCGCGTATTAGCTTGCTTCTCTGATTAGATAAATTATAACCACAAGTTCAGGAGAGCCGAGCGTCTCAATTTGCCCTACTTCATCCCCAAAGAATGCGTCATCAAACCCATGCGCGAGGAATCGGGATATGAACCAGATATTATTGTACTTAACGAACAAACCATTGGAAACGAGCCGCGATGGGAAAAATCATCAATTATCACAATGGGTTCATCAGTCCCCCTAATCGTTGAGGTAACTAGCACTAATTGGGGAGATGATTATGCCTTAAAGCTTGAGGCATATGAGTCAATGGGTATTCAAGAATATTGGATTATAGACTATTTAGGATTGGGCGGCAGACGGTTCATCGGCAACCCCAAGCAACCTACTTTTTCGGTTTACCAACTTGTTGACGGCGAGTACCCAGTCCAACTGTTCAGAGGCGGCGATTCTATTGAGTCCCCAACTTTCCCAGAATAGAAGCTGACAGCGCAGCAGGTGTTCGCAAAAGGGAATTGAGGAGGCTGCTTATACTGATGTCCGAGTAGGGGTATCTGATTAAAGATGCGATCGCGCGCATCTAAGGTATCTTGTAGAGATGCGATTCATCGCTTTTGGGCAGCAGAGCAATTAGCCAGCAGCAATTCCCAATACCCTCTTCCTCAATCTAAAATCTCAAATCTAAAATCTAATGAAGCTAGGACAGTGGATGGGCTTATTAGCCCTCATCGCATCTTGTTACATCCTGTGGCAAATCAGGCAGGCTCTACTGCTGCTGTTTGCCGCGGTCGTCTTAGCCACAGCCTTAAACAGACTAGCACGCTACTTGCAAAAATTCGGACTCAAAAGATCGATCGCCGTACTTTGCTCAATTAGCTTCTTATTCCTAGTCTTGGTAGGATTATTCCTAATAATTGTACCACCCTTTGCCCAACAGTTTCAACAACTTACCCAAAGAGCCCCTCAAGGAATAGCGAAATTAAATGAGTGGATAGATCAAATCGAAGCTCGGTTTTCAGGGCAATTCGATCAACGGCTGCCAAATCTTGATGTTAACGACATCATGCAACAACTGCAACCTTTATTCAACCAACTAGTCGGCGGTGCAGGAGCCTTTGTCGGCAACACATTAGGCGTTATACTCAGCTTTTTGCTCGTCATAGTTTTGACCTTAATGACATTAGCAGAACCTCTATCTTACCGCAAAGCATTCATCCAACTATTTCCCTCTTTTTATCGGCGACGAGTCGATGGCATCTTAGATGAATGCGAAATAGCTCTCGGTCGATGGGTCATCGGCGCTCTCATTAGCATGAGTGTGATTGCTTTTTTGAGCTTAATTGGTCTGTCGGTCTTGCAAGTTCCCCTACCGCTAGCTCACGCTGTAGTAGCAGGGTTTCTTAACCTAATTCCCAATATAGGCCCCAGTCTGAGCGTCATCCCGCCAATGACGATCGCACTTTTAGATTCTCCCTTAAAATCCGGTTTTGTCCTAATCCTTTACTTCCTAATCCAACAGTTTGAAAGCAATGTCCTCACCCCCTACGTCATGGCACAGCAAGTATCACTGCTACCTGCAGTAACATTAATAGCTCAAGTATTCTTTGCCACCTTCTTTGGATTTTTAGGTTTATTGCTAGCCCTCCCCCTCACCGTTGTAGCTCAAGTTTGGATTAGGGAAGCCCTAATTAAAGATATTCTCAACCAGTGGAGTGCCAGCCCTAAAACCTTAGCAGCAATCGATTCTGCTCTCCATGAAGAACAAGACTCTATAGGAGTCACCGCAAGCCTGCCCGAAAAATATTTACCAGAACAGAAACCCGACATCCCCGCTCCGGTTAAAAATGAGGATCCTGACAATCAATAGTTAAGGTTCATAATGACTTCCCTCCTGATTAATTCCCTGTTATAGGACAGAAATATTCACTACAAACTTAGGAAATTTGTGGTACGAACCCCTCAAATAACTATCTTCAAGCCTCGGATTTTATACCGTATCTCTGCCGGCGCTAAAAATCTGTTCAACGCTCAAATTTAACTGTCCAAATGTGGGTGACACAACCCTATCACTACCCCGAAACTGACTGACTTGATACTCACCGTCAATCAAGTGGTAAACAGAAAAAGTAGGTTGTTTAGGATTGCCAATATAGCGTCGCCCGCCAAGTCCCAAATAATCCGCAATCCAGTATTCAGAAATGCCCAAAGCTTCGTAGTCAACCAATTTGTAGCCGTAATCATCCCGCCAATTGGTACTGACAACTTCGACAATTAGCCGGACAGAACTACCCATTGTAATGATAGATTCCTTTTTCCATCTCGGTTCGCTGTCCGTCCCTTGCCTGTCCAAAACGATCGCATCCGGTTCGTAACCAGATAGCTCGTTATCAGCTTTGACAACGCATTCTTTGGGAACGAAGTAAGGAAGTCCTAGTCGTCGGATTTCAAAGTTGAGTTCAGCGACAAGGAAGCCCGCTACTTCTGAATGTTCTCCGGTTGCTTTAGGCATCTCAACAATAGTTCCATTGTGCAGTTCGTAACGGTTTTCAGAATTTTCAGGATACCAGTCAATAAATTCATCAAACGTGACTGGTTTTAATATCGCTTGAGTCATGGCGATCGCTCTTTATTTTATTTATAATATAACCCTGATATCTGTTATAGCATTTTACGGTGTTATCAAACCGAGGTCGCTCGCCAAAACTGCATTCGCTCGATCGACATTCCATCAATCCCAAATCAATCCCCAATCAAAATCACTCCAAAATCAATCAATTCAAAATCTAAAATCCAAAATCTAAAATCTAAAATATATGAGATCGATCGACGAAATCAACGATAAAATCAGCCAGGGCAAAGCCACAGTCTGGACAATCGAAGAACTCAAAACTAGAGTTCAAGAAACCAGCATTACCCAAGCAGCCAAAGAAGTCGATGTGATTACCACCGGCACCTTCGAGCCGATGGAATCCTCCGGTGCAATCATCAACCTCGGCCATACCGACCCGCCGATAAAAATCCGCCAATGTTGGCTGGACGGCGTTTTAGCCTACTCGGGCTTCGGGGCAGTAGACCTGTACCTGGGAGCCACCCAAGTAGCCGAAGACGGCGAAGAATCGCGCGAACGGGGCGGCGGACACGTCATCGAAGACTTAATAGCCGGCAAACCCGTGCAGTTGCGAGCCTTGGGGCAAGTAACAGACTGCTACCCCCGCGCCTCCTTTGAAACCACGATTACCCGCGATACAATCAACCAGTTTTATTTATTCAATCCCCGCAACGCATATCAAAACTTTATTGTTGGCGTCAATGGGGGCGATCGCCCGCTGTTCACCTACCTCGGTCCCCTGCAACCAAACCTCGGCAACGCCGTCTACTCGAACCTTGGAGCCATGTCTCCCCTGCTCAACGACCCCGACCTCCAAATCATCGGCATCGGCACCCGCATCTTTCTAGGAGGCGCCACCGGCTACATCACTTGGGAAGGAACCCAGCACTTCCCGCTGCAAAAACGCCAGCCCAACCGCACGCCCATCGGCCCGGCCGCCACCCTGGCACTCATCGGCGACGCCAAACAGATGAACTCGAAATGGGTGCGCGGCTGCTACTTCAAAAACTACGGCCCATCCCTGATGCTGGGAGTGGGCATCCCCTTTCCCGTCTTAAACGAAACAGTCGTCGCCAACTGTGCAGTATCAGACAAAAAAATAGTAGCGCCGGTGGTAGATTTCTCTATCCCCCGGCGCGTTCGTCCGACCTTCGGTTTAGTCAGCTATGCTCAATTAAAGAGTGGCCGCATCACCATCGAGGGCAAACCTGTACGGGCCGCCCCCCTTGCGAGTATGTTTCTCTCCCGACAAGTAGCATTGGAATTGAAGCAGCAAATTGAAGCGGGTCAATTTACCCTCACGGCCCCAGTTGCTCCCCTACCCACCGACAGAGTATTTCTCCCGCAAGATTTGTGGGGCGCCCAAGTGAGGCTCGAATAAAGGATTTTAGATGGGCTATTTGGCGGTTTTAGATTATTTGTGGACGCACAGGGTCTCACAAACTGGGTTTCTTGTTGCTAGCCCGGGCCTGAAAGCTTGGGTTTTTGGTCAAGCAACCCGGTTTCTCCTCCTGGCGAGTGCGTCCAGGATTCTAGATTTTTGAGTGAAGAATTCTGGTAAAAAACTGCACACATTGGAAACTGATGCACTCACCTAAAATCTAAAATCTCAAATCTCAAACCTAAAATTGGTTCATTCCTCGATCGGCTTAGGCTTCTTAACTGGCTTAGGAAGAGGTTCCTTGGGGACAGGCGGTGCTGCTGCTGCCGACTTGATGTTAGGACGCCCTACAGGAGCACCGTCACCGCGGGGCTTAGGAGTAAACGGACGCTTCCCTCCTCCTTTGAAGCCACCGGGCGGCTTGCTGCCAGGGGGGAATTTCCGCTTCTTAATCGGCAGGGCGCCAATATTATTAGCTTGCTCAATCATCAGACTGTCAGCTTTCAATTTGACGTGGAAATCCCAAAAAAACCCGATCGCTTTTGTTGCTAAATCTCCCTTAAGTTTCAGTTTAAAAAACTTCATCTTCTCGTCATTCTTGCGGGGAGCTTGCTTGATTTTGACGATGACATACTTTTCTTCGTCTTGGGATTGATAAATCACCTCACCTCTAATCGAAAAATAGCCATCTTCAACATCAGGTTCCGAGGGCGGGCTCGATGCGGTCGATGCTTCGCCACGACGCTCAATCTCCGCTGCTTCCTGATTTTCCTCATCAGAGGACGGTTCGGGAGGTTTCTTGAGCGTTTCCGGCTCCCAAACTCCCATAATCTGGGCGTGCAAGTTGCCGTCTTCTTGCCTGGTGCGGGGATAGACCACCCACAGGTGTTCTTGTTCCAGATCCAGGTGATTTTTGACTAAACTCATGACTCTACCCAGCAAAACTGCGTCGATGGCAGTTCCGTCGGCAGCTATGAGCATACCCCGGGTGAATTGCTCTTCTGATTGCGTGTAGCGGCCCCGCACCAAACCAACAGCTCGGTACTGTCTGGGTTCGCTGGGCGGGGGAATGGGATGTTGGCGCATGACCGAGGGTATGTCCTCAGCGGCCTGACTTTCGTTAGCGGCCGGCTCGGCCTTTGCCGGCGGTGCGACTGCTAGCGGTGTCGGAGCGCTGACAGCTTCCGAAGGTGCTGCTGGCTCAGAGGGTGGAGGAGCATTGGTGGGCTGGTCTTGTGGCTTTGTTTTGTCCTTGTCGAGGGCAGAACTGTAGCGTGGTCGTTGCAGCCTATCCTTGGACGCTGGGGCGTCTGTTGGCGTTGGCGGTTGATTTTGGTCAACAGGTGCAGCCAACGCCGAAGGCACCGGACTTTCGTCTGGTGTCTCAGGAATGGAATCTGTATCTTTAGGCAGATTGACGGCCGGTTCGCTTGGCTGGGCCTTGCGAGTTGAAGTAGATTTGGGCGATTTGGAAGACCGGTTGGGAGAGGGGTTCATAAAAACTCCTTGCAGCGGAGACACATCCCTTAAGGGAAATTAGGAATAAACTGAAGAAACTGCTTTAAAAGCTACTAGCACCTGACTTGGGGCTGGCGCCCGCAGGTCTGGTTGTGACCCGTCAACGCCAACTTTCCACGCTACGAGTGCCGATCGGTTCCCTGGCTGCTAAAATCCTTGCGAGCAAGGACTTTGGCAGTTGCTGACCGATCGCTCCTGCGACCGCGCGCTCGTTGGAGTTGCTGGCTAATAGCATTTAGGATATTCAGCTTGCCTATTTTACTTAATCCAATTACCTAACGGGCTGATCCGCCATATTTTTGGTAATTTTTAGCTTGACCAGACTAAATTGGACAGACACCGCAGTCCTTGGGGCTGCGCGTCTGAGCGTCCAAAATTGTTTAGCTAGCATGGAGTTGTGGGTCTGTTACCATATTAGCTGCAAGTAAAAGGCTGCTTTGTCCGTTGGGACTTTGAAGTTAAAAACGTTTACGGTTGCACCGATCGCGCCAATCATGGCAGATGCCCCCTGGTGATGCCTTAATTCTTAGAAAATAGTAGATTTTAAGCTGGGATAGTTGAATTATGGAAAAAGCAAACAAGCGTCGTGGGTTGATTTCTGTGGTGGTGGTGCTGTCGCTCATCGCTTTTTTGGGATTTTCCCTCGTTCCAATTTTGGACAGTATTCTCAAGGCCAGCCAAGCCCAAAGTCGGTCAACTCCAACGCCTACTCAGACGGCGCAGTCTGGGGAGAAGCAATCAGAGTTGCTGCAAGCTCAAGCGAGGGGGTACGAATTGGTTTTGCAGCGGGAACCTGACAATGTAACGGCTTTGCGGGGATTGTTGCAGGTGCGGCTGGAGTTGATCGGACAAGGAGTGGGGGACATTAAGGATGCGATCGCTCCTTTGGAAAAGTTGGCTGCGCTGAATCCTGAGACTACCGAATACGGGATTTTGCTGGCTCAGGCTAAGGAACGCACGGGCGACCGCGAAGGGGCTGCTGGGGCTTACAGGTCAATTTTAGTGTCTAGGCCTGGGGAAATTAAGGCTTTGCAGGGGTTGGTGAATTTGCTGCTGGTGCAGCAGCGGCCCGAAGCTGCGATCGGACTGCTGCAAGATACGCTGAAGGCCGCTCCGGCTGCAAATCAGGCGAAACCGGGAAGTGTTGATGTAACTTCGGTGCAGTTGATTTTGGGACAGGTTTATGCTGTGCAGAAGCGGTTTGAGGAGGCGATCGCCATTTACGACGAATCTGCTAAGGCTAATCCCAAAGATTTTCGCCCCACTTTAGGAAAGGCGATCGTGCTGAAGGAACAGGGCAAAACAGATGAGGCAAAAACGCTGTTCGATCGAGCTACTGAGTTAGCTCCTCCTAACTATAAAGACCAAATTAATCAGTTAGCTAGTGGCACTCCTTCGCCTTCTCCTGCGGCTGCTTCTCCTAGTCCCAAACCGGCTGCTTCTCCTAGTCCCGAAGGTGCGCTACCGAAACCTTAAGGATAGTTTTGAGTTGAGAGTTTGGAGTTTTGAGTTAAAAAGTTTAAAATTCACTCAAGCGGCTACTCCGTGAGAGTCACGAACCAATCTTAAAACTCAAAACTCCTCAGGAATTACCAATTACCAATGAGGCAAGACTTCCGATCGAACTATGACTGCCTTAAGCGAAGGGTTTCCGTTTGGAAAAATGATAATTATGCAAAAAAGACCGTCCAATCCGACTATTAAAAGCACTCGGCCCATAAGGTGTTGGCAGAGAGTTGAACTGCTGTTGTAAAACTTCGTCCTCTGCTGTGTAGTGACATATTCCTTCTAGTCGATCGAGCATTTCCAGTACCAAGTCATTAATCTCCTCAGGTGTATTATCCACCACTTTAATGCCCCATGAGTATAGGAGTTTGCTGTTATCGTTGAAAAAGAAGCGAGGAGCTAGTGCTTCTTCAAAGGTGAGATAACGTTTTTCAACTTGAGACCAAGCGAGCTTGGGAATAAAGATATCCTGCTGACTTTGTACTGAACGCGCTGAAATGGGCCACATATTTGTTAGAACACAGGGGGTTCCAAAGAGAGTGGGAATACAGTTTAAACCTGAATTAGTGCCAAGGTAGAGTCGGCTGGAAGCGCACAGAAAAACATCCATCCAATCGCTTTTTACAGTAGTGTGAGCGTAGTCAATTACCTGCGATCTAGATGGCAAAAGTTTCATACTTGGATCGCCCATGCGGATGACCCAGCCGCCGCGCGCTACAATCGACTCGATCGCTAATGAGTAAGTATGAACATCCGCACTGCGGTAGCTGATCGTTCCTTCTCCCCGGAAGCCATCTTCTCGAACGTGGAGACACACAAACCAGGCATTTTTAGGCACACCGAGGTCTTGCAAACAGTTCCATCCCCGCTCACAATCAGAGGGCGATAGAGTCAGCAGGGGCGGTTTGCTCTGTTTTTGCCACTGTTTTTGAACTGTTGAAAAGGCGTAACCGAGATCTACCATCTGTCCGCTGGCCTGTTTTATATGGTACAGAGTGTATTCCAAGCAGCGCATAGTCTTCGCTAAGGGCAGCAGCCGATCGATGACCGAGGGGTCGGTGATAATGTGGAGATATCGTCGCCAGTAGTTGAGCAAACAGGGGTTGATGACTTGTTCCGACGGCGCTAAAAGAATTGTGTGGTATTGAGGTCGCCAGCCCAGAATACCCATCTTGATATAAATATCTATATTGATTGCTAGGTGGCCGATCGCACCTAACCAGGGCCAGTTTGTGAAATATTCCGGCGTTATGAAGCGGATACCCAAATTGCCCAGGGGATGCTTTTCAAGCTGAGAGTTATATACGTCAATCGCACGTTCAGTAGAGCTAATTGATTCGTATAATTTACCCACATCGTAAAAATTCCAGCTCATTTTCATGTGAGCTTCTGCTAGTTTGAGGTAAGCTTCTGTCCAATTTTGTTTGATGACGAGCGCTCTTTTGTAAATTTCAATTGCTGCTTCTAATTTGCCTTGCTGTATTAGTAAATTTCCGAGGTTAAAAAGTGCCTCTTCCTCTAAAGAGAGGGTGTTTTGTTTTTGATGAGCCCCATCTATTTCCGCTTGCTCTATCAGTAAGTTGACGAGGTTGATATGTGCTTCTTCTAAGTCAAAATTGAGGGCAATCGCTTTTTTATAGCTTTCAATTGCCTCTATTCGCCTGTTTTGTTGTGTTAAGAGCTTCCCCGACCGGCAGTGAAGTTCAGCACTTTCTGGAGTCTGGTTAATGGCTTTGCGGGTTTTGGCGATCGCAACTTCAAGCTGCCGCTGTTTGGTCAGGGTTTCTGCTAAATTGCCGTAGTCATCGTTAACTGATGGATTGAGCTTAATAGCCTGATTGTAAAAATTTTCGGCTTCATCCCACCGCTGCTGTTTGACCAATGATTCCGCAGCTTGACAGTAGAAGGCGGCGGCTTCGGGGCGACGATCCTGTTGGCAGAGGACTTCGCCTAAATTAATGTAAAATCTATAAAAATCAGGGGAAAGCTCAATGGCACGACGGTAGGAGGCGATCGCTTCATCCCATCGGCAGAGTTTTGCCAAAGCTTGCCCTAAATTGTAATAAGACCAAACCGAATTAGGGTTGAGTTGAATAGCGCGATCGTAGGAAGTAATTGCTTGCTCCCACCGACCAAGTTTTGCCAATGTTTCCCCTAAGTTGTAGTGAGACAAATAAAAGTTGGGGTTTTGCTCAATAGCTTGGTGGTAATACGCGATCGCCTCCTCTAATTTCCCTTCCTGTTTAAGTTGGTTGGCTGCCTGAAAATAGCTTGATCTCATCAATTACCGGATTATTAACTTCTGTTTCTGGCAATGAGCCTTTCATCAATCCATCTAGAATACAATGACAGATGCAAAGATGAGTAATTTCTGCAAATCCATAGGCCATTGTCGGGACAAAAAAGTTAATGTCTCCTAGCTGACGCAGGGGATTATCTGGCTTAAAAGCTGAAAGGGTGATGACATAGCAGCCCATTTTAGCTGCTTGACGGGCCCCGGCTAGGATGTTAGCGGACTGTCCAGAACTGCTAATGGCAAATACGATATCTCCCGATTGGGCAAAGGTGGCGATCGGTTTGCTGAAAACTTGTTCGTAGCCGAAGTCGTTGCTGATACAAGTCAGGAGAGCACCGTCATTGAAGGCGATCGCCGGAAAGCCTCCATTTCGCCAGTAGTCGATCGCCTGGTGACTTGCTACGGCTGCACTGCCGCCATTGCCAATAAAAATTACTTTTTTCTGCAGTTGGCTTTGTTGAGATACCAAAGCTGCGGCTTGACTAATTGCTTCGGAAAAGGAAAGATGCTGAGATTTTGTGTCAGTTGCTTCAAAACTTTCGCTTAACTTTCCAAGTTGGCGGAAGTAATCGGTGGCAAAGGGGTGTTGTGAAGGAAATGTTTGCATTTAATTTTTCAGCTTTGGTTGTAGTTAATGAGCCATGCCCCATGTTAAATTTTTAATGCGGAACTCCTGCCAAGCTGCGGTTAGTTCATCAGAGGCGATCGCCTCGACAACTTGTGGCAGCATCCGAGGAATTTTAGGCACTAACAGCACTTGAGTCAATTCCTCAAAGGTAAATAGTTGGAAGGCTTGCCCCTCCGTTAAGGTTAATTCGCTAGTCGGTACTGTCAAGGGAATACCAAAAATATATGTAGTGCAAGGTCGATCGGGTGCTTCCCATGTCAGCAGGTATTTAGATTCCGGCGGTACCCAGCAAAGTTCTTCTTCGATTTCTCGCTTCATAGCTTCGGCTGGGGTTTCCCCTTCATCAACAGTACCGCCGAACAGTCCCCAGTGATTGGGGGCTATAATCTCAGGTATGTTGTCTCGCAGTTGCAGTAACAGGCGAGATCCTTGGTAAAGGAATGCTTTTGCAACTTGAAGATTAACTTGAGCAGAGGTGTTTTGAACCATAAGTTTAGGTTTTTCCCAAATACTCAAACCATGCTTTTGTGGCCTCCTGAATAGAATCAGGCGTCCAGACTGGTGCTTCTTGCCACAGGCTGATGTTTGCCAACATCTGAGACACTCCTTCGGGGAAAGAAACTTTTGGCTCCCATCCCAAGAGAGTTTTAGCTTTGGTGATGTCTCCCCAAGTGCAGTCTGGCTCTCCGGGACGTTTTGGGATGTGGACGATGGGACCGCCTAATAGTTCCACGAGGGTGAGGACACTTTGAGGATTGCCGGAGCCAATGTTGATAATTTCACCCGTTACATCCGATGCTGCGGCGGTGACAAAGGCTTCTACGACATCGCTGACGAAGGTGAAGTCTCTGGTTTGAGTGCCATCTCCGACAAGGGTGAAGGGTTTACCTGCTAATTTTTGAGCTAAAAAGACGCCGAAGACGGCACCGTAGGCTCCTGTTGTTCGGGAACGCGGCCCATAGACGTTAAACAGCCGCAGGGAGATAGCGGGGAGTTTGTACACTTTTGCCCAGTGCATAACCATTTGCTCGCCTAAATACTTAGTCAAACCGTAGGGGTGTTCGGGAGAACAGGGATAGGTTTCAGGTGTGGGATATTGGTCTGGGATGCCGTAGCAGGTGGAGGATGCCGTGTAGACGAAGCGCTGGATTTGAGCGTGGCGGCAAGCGTCTAGCAGGCTAAAAGTGCCTTGAACGTTGGAGTGGTAGTATTGGCTGGGGTTTTCAATCGACGGTACTAAGTCTGCCAGCCCTGCTAGATGAAATACCCAGTCAATTCCTTCTAGGGTTGAGGGAGTGATAGTGGCTGCGTCTTGCTCGATGAAGGTAAATTTGTTATGGGTTTTGGCTTGTTCTAGGTTGGCGAGGCGACCTACAATTAGGCTATCGAGACCGGTGACGGTGTGGCCGAGGGACAGGAGGCGATCGCACAGGTGGCTGCCGATAAAGCCAGCGGCACCAGTTACTAAGCAGCGTTTTGGATTATTCGTCAATTGGTTGCTCCAGAAAATATGAAAATAGACTCTGGCTAGGTAGATAGCACTTTACCTAATTGTAAACGACTGTGTTTAAAGTTGAGCTATGAAGCTCTTTAAAAACGATTCCCTCTCATTGTAAAGTTTTTTTTGAATGCGCCACCAAATGTAATTGACTTTGGTCAGCACTTCAGCTATTGTTAATCCTTAGTAACTCTACTCATACTTCCGTCTAACCACTAACCCCCCACACAGGATATTTATTGATATGGGAATCGGCATGCCCCCTGCACAAATCTATGGTTCTTTTTTAAAATATGCGCCATTTAAAAATTTCAAAAGTGTGATTGAACTAGGAGCTCAGGATGTGTACGATCCTGACCTAGTTAAAGGCCATGCTGAAAAAAATACGGGAGTCCAATATGAACTTCCTCCTAATAGTATTTATACCGCCGCAATGATGTACAAAGCTTATGGCTTTGATTCCTATGCCTGCATAGACGCATTGGGCGGAGATAACTGTTTTGTTTTCGACCTTAATAATAACATCAGAGCCAATTATGATTTTGCCGAACAATTTGATTTGGTTACGAATCATGGAACTACAGAACACTGTTTTAATCAATTGAATTGTTTTACAAACATTCACAATTTGTGCAAACAGGGGGGAGTAATGTATCACGCATTACCTTGTCATGGCTTGGTATATCTAACGCATTGCTTTTATACTTATCAACCACCATTTTACTATAATCTTGCTGCGGCAAACAATTATAAAGTTATAGGTATGTATATGAGTATAGGGTACGATCTAATACCTTACACCCTTGAGTATATGCAAAAGCTTTCTCTCCCTAACAGCACCTATGTATTGCTGCATGTGCTCTTGCAAAAAGTGGTAGAACAAGAATTTCGTATGCCCTATGATGGTCAGTATCTAGAATCAAGTTTCGTTAAGGATCAATATCAATATCAAAGTTTAGAAGAAGAGTTGCAACCTGAATTAGGAAATTCAGATAATAGCACAATCATTGATATACCTAACTCTATAGACGAATACCATGCGTTAGGAAAGTTTTTTTTATCGCAGGGAAAAACTAAGGAAGCAGCCAAGTGCTATTCAATTATTCTATCTATCATATCAAGTCCATCAATATCTAGTCCATTAGCATCTTTGAATGTATAGTACACAGGTAGCAAATAAGCTTTAGAGTGTAGATCATCAAAAATACATACCCTAAAAATTAGCAGAGGCCACTTAATTATAGGTTCTCTCTGCTACTTATTTAGGTCAACTAAACTTCCTTGTCACCCCGTCATTAACCATACTCTAATCAGCAGATGGAACTTTTGCTTCAAGCAATCCATTCGTAAAGTGGGGAGTATGACCGCCAAGCAAACCTCCTTCCCACCCTGACAATCTCTCAACAGAGTTGTAATAAGTCATGCCAGGAGAACGGCGAATCAAAAGATTCCCTTGAATTTCTTCTTCATATATATAATTAGCCCAAACATTACAATTCTTGCAAAAAGGAATCCGATCGTACTGACCTGTTTCGTGGTAATACCGTACTTTCTGAAACTCCTCACCCAGCCATACACTTTTTACACCCTCTTTAACCACATTCCCCAAATTTGTCTCTTTAAACCCATCAAGGCAGCACACTGAAACATCACCGTCGTGATGGATGGCCATAGTATGGTAAAGTGCCTTGCAAGCCACACGATTTTCTGGCATGGGTATACGCTGCCATCTTCCCCCCTCATATACTTGGTTAACTCGGACAACATCAACGTACTTCACCCAGTATGAAACAAACTCATCGTGTTCCTGTTGGTTTTCCTTCTCAAAGGCAAAAGAAACACCAATACGGGGATAAGTCGCATCTCCTCTAACGCGGAGCATCCTAAAAACAGCTTCTTGAATCTGTTTAAGTTTATCAACACCCCTAACTTTTTTCAGCGTTTCTTGGGTTGTAGCGTCAATGCTGATAAATAGGGAGTCTAGCTTGATATCAACAAAAAATTGAGCTATTTCCTCTGTCAATAACAACCCGTTAGTGTTCAAGGCAACAGCTATACCCCGCTCTTTCATATCAGTGATGTGTTGGCGAAAATCCCGTGCCAGTAACGGTTCACTCCAGAGAGTAGGCTGGACTAAAGGGTTAGCTACCATGACTTCATCGAGAATTTTGCGTGCATCCTCTAGAGACATATATCCCCGGATAGCTTTAATTGCCTCTATATCATCTGAACCATGAACAAGACACTTAGGGCATTTGAGATTACAGTATCCCTCCTGCAAATCCATTAAAATCTTTGAAGGCAAATCTGGCACTGGTAAGGGTGCAGTATATTCGGTTACATCAGAAGTAAAGTTTGTTGTATTAGGTGTTTCAAGTGTCATAGTTTAAACTCCTTATTGTTTTGATAGTTAACGGGAATGGCATTCAAATTGAAGATTATAGCGACAAGGATGATGTCGGCTATTTTTAATGGATAGCACCTCCCAGTATTGCATCTCGGCATCTGATGCAGGTATCTGAGCATCTAGTTATTTCTGGTAAAGATTGGATAAGTGAGGTTGTATGTTCAATAAAGCTTTTTAATGGTGTTGTTAAAACCCTGCTATAACCGATGTAAGTTTCGGAAAAAAGTTCCTGGCAGTAAGGCATGAGATTATTGAATCCTTTCCCGCATCCACCCGCTCCCACGCGCTTGATTTGACCATTTTTATCAGTTGCCCACCTAATGAAGGGACGGCGACCAGCACGCTCTTCTGCTATGTGAATAGCGGTACAAGAAGAAATCCCAACCCCTAGGAGTACAATTTGACCATCAAGCTCTGCTAACCTTTCAAGAGGTAAGTGTGTTGTTTCCCAAGGGTGGTGGTTAACTAATTGGTCTGCAAGCTGCCCATAGGCAATCCATGAATACCATGCGTGGTCACTGCGTTGTGACTGGGGAAGTTTTGCAAAAGTCTGGCTAATAATTCCCATCTTTGGTTCAACACCAGCATACTCTAAAATAAAAGGTTTCGCTGGTTTTGTCCAATTGTCATAAAATGAGTAGTCGCAACCATTTTGTTCTGGTCGATCGTGTGAGGGTGGTGGTGCGTTAGATTCCCAGCAAAATCCGGGGACTAAAATAGTCTCAAAACTATTAATCATTTCAGATACCACTGTTTCTGCGCCACCCTCCACATGACCAAAGCTACGCAGCGATGAATGTACTACAACCCGCTTCCCAACAATACCCAACCTTTCAAATCCAGCACGAATATCCCGACTGGTGATGGATTTCATTGTTCTGCCAGCTCCTTTTTGGGGTAAACGCACAGGGCAATTAGATAGTGCGCCATTGGCAGATAACCAGTATGCACCACTTCATCATTCATTCCAAACATAAAAACTTTGTGGAAGAAGCGGTTGCAAAAGGTACGCATATCCTCGCCACTTTTGCAATTTATGTGACCGGCCTTAGAAGCGGCGGAAGCATACTGTTGAGATTCCAGAGACGGTGCTCCCAGTACCAGGACACCGTGTTCTGACAGACTAGCCACTACATTTGTCATAAATCTATCTTCTTGTGCAGGCTCAATGTGTTCTATCACATCCATGGAGAAAGCGCCATCAAAGTTCTCGGGAATGGGAGCGTCAATAATATCATGACCTCTAAACTCGATATTGCTAACTATCCCCGTTAACCGACTCAAACAGCTTTCTATATGAGGCCTGTAAAAGTCGGTCGCTACTACATGATTGACTTCCTGACTTACAACTATTGACCCTAACCCCTCCTGACAACCAATTTCTAAAACATTGTTGTAGCCATGCAGCATTTTTGCCACAAATTTATGCCTAGCTATCATAAAACCGATGCGCCTCGGATCTGAAAGTAAGTGGCGGGTGTTGTAGGGACCTAATTGGAAGCCTTCGCCAAATTTTTCAAACTCCGATGATGCCTCCTGGTGCAAATAAACATTTTTGGCTGTTGTAGAAGATGCTGTTCCAAAAAAAATTTCTTCCATTTTGATTGTCCTAGTTAATAGAGTACGCTTGTTCTACTTTTATGATAGCAGCACTTATATCCTCTGCTTCTTTGATACCATAGTTTTCATTGAAGAGGATATTAAAAGAACTGTCCCGACACTCGATCGCGTTGGTAGCTTTAAACCTATCTGCTAAATAAGGCTGTACCCAAGACCATTCATTGACAACATACATATAATGAGGGTTAATATCGATTCCTTCGCTCTCAATAGCTCGGGCAAATTCCTGTTTGGAACAAGATATCTTAGTGGAATCGACAAATATGGGATGAAAAAATGGAGAATCATCATTTGAGATAGGTGATAGTTGACATACTTTTGAGTGCCGTTCGATTTGCTCGTGAAGAATTTGTAAAAAGTTAATTCTTTTCCTAATTGTATCTTCTAATTTTTCTAAGGATTTCATCCCGAGCGCACAGGAAATTTCATCAATGTTAAAATTTAAAGCGGGAAACAGAAATTTGGTGCAGTCTTTAGCATCAAAGTCAGCAGTCCAGAAAGCTTTTCCTCTGTCTGCATAGGCTGTAGCTCGATGGTAAAGCTCTTGAGAACGTGTAAAAATCATACCTCCACAACCCCCTGAAGCTAGGGCTTTTCTATACATAGTTGAAGAAGCTGCAATATCTCCAAAGACACCAACTTTTTGACCGTTTAATTTCGCGCCGTGAGCTTGTGAGCAGTCTTCAACAACATATATTCCTCTCTGTCTGGCTACTTGACTAATTAAGTCAACTGGAGCTGCTTTGCCAGCAGCGTGTACCACTAATACAGCCTTTGTTTTATCGGTGATACGCTCCTCAAACTGCTCAACCCCCATATTGTAAGAATTAGGGCTAGAGTCAGCGATTACAGGTACTAGCTGGTTGAGGATAATCGCACTAAGAGTTCCCGGATCGGTAATGGGTGAAACAATAACATGGCTGTGAGGTGGTAACTGCAATGTAGCTAGAGCTACAAATAAAGCTGCTGTTCCTGTACTCACAGCATCAGCATATCCATCTACTCCCTGATATTGAACAAAAGCTTCTGTATAGAGTCGTTCGTATGTATCTTGATAACCAAAATCTACTTTTCTACTTTTGTAGTGGGCAAACAGTTCTTGTATCGCTTGAAGTTCTGTATCTCCACAAGCCATACGCGGTGGCATTGGCTGCGAACGAACTTTAGATCCACCAAAGATTGCTAAGTCTGACTTGGTAATTTTATAGTTTTGAGATAGCTCTTGTACCTTAATTTCCAAATTTTTTGTCATCTCAAATTTTCCTCTTGAAGTTAACTTGGATAATCAGATAGCCAAGATTAGGTTGACAATTAACTATTGAGAATATTAGCCTTTATTTTGCTGGAGTCTGAAGAAACTTTCCTTAAACTCTTGTAGTCGTCGGAAGCTGGCAGAAGCCAAGCGTACTTGCGTAAGAAATTTCTTCCTATCCGGCTACAGCCATAAGCATTGAAAGCTTCGGCTAGTCTATTAAAATTTCCCTGTAAACGTTCATCGTCGGGTGTGTACTTAATGGTTCCATCAATTCGTTCTAGCATTTCCACCACTAAGTCGTTAATCTCATCGGGCGTGTTGTCCACTACTTTAACACCAGATGCAGCTAAACCTTCGTTACTGAAAGCATGACCTAAAGGAGGAGCCATTGATTGAGCAAAATCTAAATATCGCTCCTCATGTATAGACCAGTACAGCTTAGAAATGTAAATATCTTGCTGAGAATACATTCTTACACCCATTGGCACATTATTTGTCATGGCAATGGGTACGCCAAAACAAGAAGGCACATAGGTTAACCCTGAATCTGTCCCTATTATAAAACGAGATGAAGCACATAAGAAAACATCCATCCAATCGCTTCTTGCATCGCTATGAGCATAGTCAATAACTTTATTCATTTGGGGTAAGGGTTTCATTGTTGGGTTGCCCATGCGTATGACCCATCCGCCATGCTCTACAATTGTTTTGACGGCTAACAAGTATGTATCAACATTTGAATTGCGTAAATATGCAGCAGAATCTTGCCAATAGCCTGGTTCCCTAACATGAAGACACACAAACCAGGCATCTGTGGGCACTCCTAATTGCCCTAAACAACTCCAGCCGCGTTCACGATCTCGATCGGACAGTGTAAGAAGTGGTGAACGTCCTTCGGCTTCCCATTGTTTTTGACTTAACGTTCTTGCCTCATGTATCCCCATAACTTCTCCTTGAGACAGACTCCAAACATTGAAATGTTCTTGCAGGTTTTTAGTTATATGAGATAAACGTTCTATCAATAGGCGATCGGAGATTGCATAGATATGATAGCGCTGCCAGTAGTTCAATAAACATGAGTTAGCTATCAGCTCGTGAGGTGCTAATATTATATTTAGGTGTAAAGGTCGCCAGCCCAAAATACCCATTTTTACATAGTAATCTAGGCAAGCTAGGTGTCCAATTCTAGAAACCCAGTGAGGGCTAAGGAAAGTAATATTTAATTTTTGATAGCCCTCGTTATCAGCACGCTTGTGCTGAACTTCATACACGAGTTGGTATAGCTTGATTGCAGCATCCATTTTCCCCCGATCGAATGTCACTCTGTCTCCGACATCAAATAATGCTTGTTGGATGTCGGCGCAAAGCTCCAGCCCATTCCTCCAATCTGAAACTGACTCCTCAAACTTGTCTAGCAATGTCAGTGCCGCGGCCCGGCCTAAATATGCTTCAGTATAATTGGGATTGATGCCGATCGCCTGTTTATAACTTTCAAGTGCTTCCTCAAATTTACCCTGCAGCCTTAATGCATTTCCTTGATGGTAGTATGCCTCTGCTAAGTTCGGGTAATCTGATAAATTTAGTTCCACAGCAGCAGTCACTTGTTTGTAGCTTTCAATTGCTGCCTCTAATTTCCCCGCCTGGGCTAATAGCCTGCCCTGGTAGTTTATGGCTTCTCTCAAGTTGTACTCAGACTTATGATTGTTGGGGTTGATCTCAATCGAACTGCGGTACGCGGCGATCGCTTCTTGCAGGCAGAAAGATACTATTGAAAATTTTAACAAAGACTTAAATTCAGGTGCTTGCCGGAATCCCCCAACTAACTCCTGGCGGGAGATTCCATTGCAAAGATGCTGAATGTAGTGATTTTTCCCTTCATCATCAGCGTTTCGTTTTAGATAGGCGCGATACAACTCTTCTACAAACGCCTCTTCGTTAAGTTGGTCAGTTGCTTGTAGAAAATCTTCATCTTTGATGTGGTAGGGTTCCGTTGCTCGAATTGTGATAATCGGCAGCGATATAGATTCGTGGGATTGCCGAATTTTATAAACAATTTCCTGGCGAGTCAAATTGTTGCGAATATCCTCTATAAAGTGTTTTTTGCCGACCTCATCTGGCTGGCGTTTCAAATAAACACAATAAAGTTTTTCTATAAAATCTTCGTTGTTGAGATGGCTAGTTACTTGTATAAAATCGAGATCGTTTAGATTGTCTAAATCTGTTAAATATCCTTCACTATGAGCTAGTTTAGGTAAGACTTTTCCTAATCTTTGGTACTCTTCTAAAGAGTCTGGTGTGATCTTTAATGCTAGCTCATAAAAAGTTTGCCCCAAGCTGTTGTAAAAATTATCAACATTAGGGCAAATCTCAACAGCGCGACGGTAGGCAATAATGGCATCGTCTAGCCGACCAAGTTTAACCAAAACGTCCCCTAGATTATGGTGAGAGAAAGCCGAGTTTGGATTTTGGTCAATAGCTTGGTTATAAGCCTTGATTGCCTCATCCGTGCGACCTAGGAGATCTAAAGTTTCCCCCAAGTTGTGGTAAGGCCAATAAAATTTGGGATTTTGCTCAATAACGTTGTGATAACAGGCTATCGCTTCCTCTAATTTACCTTCCTGTTTAAGTTTATTAGCCGTCTGAAAGTAACTGATTGTCATTTGTTTATGGTATCAATATAGCGACAATAACACGGTTTTCTACTTCACGGGGCAACTATTTTTAGTTATTCCGCGTCGGACGACCCATTTAAAAACTTATTTACTTTTTCAGGAAGCATACTACAAGCTTTGTCAGCTTGTTCGGAAGTAAATACTTTTTTCCACTCATCAATTTCTCCTTTTCTATAGTGACTTTTTTCTTGGAATTTTGGCTGTTCTGGAAAATCAAAACTTGATTCGCTGAATCCATAAAATTCCAAAATTCTAGTAAAATATTTCTCGGGAGCTTCTACTAAGTGTTCATACCTAGTAAACAAGATGGGCGGATAAAAATTGGGATCTTCCGCTGCCTCTAACCAACCTTGTATAAACTGAATAGCTTTTGGGAAAAAGCCTTCATCTATTTGCCAAGTTATTTGTTCAGATAAAGACCATAGAAAATATTTTTGAGGAAGGTTCACAGACAACAACAATTGTTCCTTCCCCGCCTGACGGTGTATTAAGTTTAAATTGTGTATGTGAGATAGGGTAGCTTGCCTGGGATCTCGAATATTAACTATTAGCTTGTCTACATACTGAGTAATCGCAAGACGATTGAAATCATTACTATAGGCATGAGAAACAACAATAATATCTTTTGATGAGTGGAGCCCATTATGTACTGACGGCATAATTAAAACATCGTCGAAAGATATGTTATTACTACCTGGTAAGGGCGCTTGGTTTATGCCTAATCCCTTCTGAAGAGAAATGGCAAGATACTGACCACCTGATTTTGGCAATGTAATTAAGAATAGCCTCCCTATCCTTCCATTTCGACGGGCTTCTTCCAAGTAAATTTGGTTGGCTCGGTAATAGCTGTTAAGTGCTTCATTTCGTCTTTCTAGTAACAAAAGTATGTTACCCATCTCAATATTAAAATTTACATTGCTAGGTTCTGTTTTAACCAGCTTTTGCCAAAAGCTAATCACCTTATTCAAGTTGCCTTGACGCTGCCAGGTTTTACTTAAATGACGATATACATTTAAATCAGTTGCTTGTTTTGCTAACTTTATGTAAGTATTTTTTAAGTCGGATTTGATTAAGTCAATCTTAGTTTTGCTTGTTGGTTCAGAATAATCTCCACTGGTTTGAACGTAGATATACCCATCATCTATGTCATTATCATTGCAAAAATCCCCATCAAAATCAGGATTAAAAACGATGGCCTGGTTGTATGCAACTACAGCCTGCTCATACTGATTTTGTTTATCTAAAGCTTTACCTAATTTCCACCAAATCTCCCAATTCTCTAGTTGAAGCTCTAGTAAACAGTAGTAGGCAGGCAAAAAGTCCGGGTTGAGTTTAACTACGGACTGGTAAGCTTCAGTCGCTTCTTTTATTAGGCCTTGCTCAGCGTATACATTACAGGCTAATTGCCACCATAATTCATAGTTTTCTGGCTGAAGTTTGATGGCATTTTGATAAGCTTGCACCCAATAGGAATTGAGTTTAATTACTTGCTGATAAGCTGCTAATGCTTCTGGCACCTGACCAAGTTCTTCTAATATCCCACCTAACTGCCACCAGAGTTCCCAATCTTGAAATTGAGACTCATCTGGATTTTTTTCAAGAAATTCTTTATAGCGGGAGATCACTTCTTCCAATCGAGAGTCAAGTGATTCTTCTAAGGTGAGAGCAGAATTTTTACTAACCCACTCTATTAGTTGTTCTTTCTTATATAATTTCATTTTGGTAATAATCCTCTATTCTTGTTGCTCTTGTATCAAGGACTGTAACATTCAATCAAAATTATGAATTATTAGGAATATTGTAAGAGTGAACAATAATTCTATAACCACCCGTACTGTAGATCCCCCAGTCGCTAAAATTGACTGAATACTTTTCCTGTATTTCCTGCCAAGCTCTCCTTTCACCAAATTTGGGAGAGGCTCGGTTACAATTCCAATCATCAAAAAATATGACTGTCCCTTCTTGTACAAACTCCCGCGCAAAACAAGTATCTAACACCTCGATAGCAGACTGATACAAATCACTATCTATATGGATCATACTAAACTTTGTTTTGGTTGGGATCTGAGGAAGAGTATCCTGAAACCAACCTTCATAAATCTTAATTCTTGATTCGGGAAGATATTGCTTACATATTTCTAAAACTTGCTCTTTGGTACTACCTTTACAAGTTCCCGGTCCCCAAACTCCTGTCTTTACATGAGGGGACTCTCGATCGGCCTGAGCTTCTGAATAGGGTAAACCTTGAAAACTATCAAAAAGATGTAGTTTCATTTGAGACAAGTTGAGAGTTATATAAGGATTATTATCAGTTCTAGACAAAGCAAATGCCAAGAATTTAGCTGTATTTCCCCACATCGTACCAAATTCAGCTATATCTCCCTCAACATCCGTGCCAGCTATATACTCCACCCCTAAAGCTAAAGCTTTGTATCTCTCAATCTGAGACAGGTTATTTAAGTTGAACCAACTTTCCCAAATTTCAGGTTTAATTTGTCGTATTTTTTGAGAAGCTTCTACAAGTTCGGGATTTAATCGGATTACCTGGCGATACGCTGTTACCGCTTCTTCCTGCTGATTTTGGCGATCGTAGATGTTACCTAATTGCCACCAGATTTCCCAGTTATCCGGTTGCAATTCTACAAGACTTTGGTAGGCTTGTAGGTCGGTTGGATTTAGTTTAACCGCTTTCTCGTAGGCAGCTATGGCTTCGCCTATCTGATTTTGTTTGGCTAAAACATTCCCTAACTGCCACCAAATTTCCCAGCTATCTGGTTCCAGCTCTGCAAGGCTTTGATAAGCTGCCACTGAATCGGGGTTTAATTCGATGACTCGCCGGTAGGCTGCAATTGCTTTTTGCCTCTCCTTTTGCTGAGCGTACACTCTGCACAACTGCCACCAAAGTTCCGAGTTATCAGATTGTATTGACAGCAGGCTTTCGTAGGCTGACGCAAATTCTGGATTTATTTCGATGGCTCGCCTGTAGGCGACTATTGCTTCTTCTTGACGATTTTCTTTGACTAAAACTTTACCCAGTTTCCACCACGCTTCCCAGTTTTTTGGTTGATATTCTAATATATTTTTGTAAGATTCTAACAGATTTGGGTAAGCTTGAACCGTGTCGGGATTTAGTTTAATGACTTGCTCGCAGGCTGCTGCGGCCTCTACGTGCTGATTTTGTTTGGCTAAAACATTCCCTAACTGCCACCAAATTTCCCAGCTATCTGGCTGAATTTCTAAGATATTTTGATATACTTTTAGTCCCTCGTCAGGATTGAGTTGAATCACGCGATCGTAAGCTGCAACAGCTTCGCCTATCTGATTGTGTTTGGCTAAAACATTCCCTAACTGCCACCAAATTTCCCAGCTATCTGGTTCCAGCTCTGCAAGGCTTTGATAAGCTGCCACTGAATCGGGGTTTAATTCGATGACTCGCCGGTAGGCTGCAATTGCTTTTTGCCTCTCCTTTTGCTGAGCGTACACTCTGCACAACTGCCACCAAAGTTCCGAGTTATCAGATTGTATTGACAGCAGGCTTTCGTAGGCTGACGCAAATTCTGGATTTATTTCGATGGCTCGCCTGTAGGCGACTCTTGCTTCTTCTTGACGGCTTTCTTTGACTAAAACTTTACCCAGTTTCCACCACGCTTCCCAGTTTTTTGGTTGGATTTCTAGCAAATTTTGATAAGCTTCCACCGACTCAGGATTTAACTCGATCGCCCGCTGATAAATCCCGATCGCCCGATCCAAATCTACCTGGCTTCTCTGTCGCAACGCCTCTGCGAAACTTGATTGAATTTCGAGCTCATCAGGGTTCAGATCGATCGCCCTTTGATAACAAACAATCGCCTCCTCCCACCTGCCCAATTTAGTTAAAGCTTCCCCTTGATTGTAATAAATCCAAGCCGACGAATCAGGGTTCAGCTCGAGCGCCCTACTGTAAGCATTAACCGCCTCTTCCCATCGGCCAACTTTCAGTAAAACATCTCCAAAATTTGGGTAAGACCAATAAAAATTGGGGTTTTCTTCAATAGCAGAGCGATAAGAAGCGATCGCCTCTTCCCATCTCCCTTCCTGCTTTAGTTTGTTGGCCGCGTCAAAATAGCTTACAGTCATTGCTTGTCTCCGGCTTTCCTGAACCGTTGTTAATCCTACCGTGATTTGATACTAAGGTTTATGAATATATTCTAAAGGCTGCTTCTCAATCTCATCCCAAAATTCCTCCACCCATTTTATCACACCCGCAACTCCATCCTTTAAAGAAATTTCTGACTTCCATCCGAGTTCAGTACGAGCCTTGGTTGAATCTATCACATAGGCAGCATCCTGTCCTAATCGTTCGGCAACAGTCTCCGTTGACTCAGCAAACGAGCGGTTCATTGCTTCGCAAATAGTTTGCACTACTTCCCGTACAGCATAGCCCCTATCGGGCGACAAATGATAAATTTCCCCCACTTTCCCTTTTTCCATCACCGCTAATTCTCCCCTAGAAACATCGCGAATATGGATATAAGACTTCACCGCCTGCCCGCCGCCGTGCAACTGAATCGTTTTACCCAGCTTCAAATAAATTGCCGATCGCGGAATTATTTTGAAGAGCTGCTGGTAAGCTCCATACACATTGGTAGCACGAACTGTAACCAAAGGAAACTGAAAATTTTTATAGTAAGTGGATAAAAGTAAATCCGCAGCAGCTTTAGAGGCTGCGTAGGGTGTCGAAGGATTCATCGGCGCCGATTCTAGCACATTCCCTTCACAAGTTCCATACACTTCTGGAGAAGAAATGTGAACATAGCGACTTAGGTATTTTTTATCTTTCAAATGATTAATTAGTTGAGCCAATGCTACTGTATTCGTTTGGAACCAGTGGTCAGGATTTGTCCAACTAGGAGCAACCTCACTTTGAGCAGCAAAATTGACAATATATTCAGGTGAAAAATCGTCGATCGCCTGCAAAATCTTGGCCATATCTCGGTTAAAATCCAGTTGATGAAACTGAAACCGAGGGTTTGTATGACGCAGGTAGGGGAGAAAAAGTGGCCCTTTCTCTGGAGAACGACTTATACCTATAACTTCGTTTTTGTCGTCTTCCAGAAGTAAGTCAACTAAATCGCTTCCCGAAAAAGAATTGCTACCCAAAACTGCTATTTTACGTTGATTCATGTCTCCCCCTGATAATTTTATTTATATTTTTGCCGTTTTACAATGTAATTTTCCCATCTACTCAAAGTAGATAAAAGAGTGATCGCCACTATAGCCGCAATGCTTAAACCACCAATCCCACTCTTGGGGGGTATAGAAACTTTCGCACGTAAGCTGCCAATATAGTAGGTTAGCTTTTTCGGATTCGTTCCTATAAGACTCTACCACTATATATTTGTTTTCCTTGCTGACCCGCTCTATTTCCCGCAAAGCTTTGTCAAGTTCAAAACAATACAAATTGTGGAGCGTATTAATAGAAAACACCAACTTGAAACTATTATCTTCAAAGGGCAATTCAGTAGCGTTGCAGACCTTCAAAAAAGGGCGTACCTCTTCTTTGGCGTGGCTAATACCGTATTCGGAAATATCTATACCGCCAACTTCGATTCCCGGTACAGCTTGCGTGAAGTCGTAGAGTAAAAACGCTTTGCCGCAACCCACATCAAGAATCCGATCGCCCGGTTTTAAATTATAGTGTTGAGCGATCGCATCTGCAACAGCCCGCCAGCGACCATCATATTTATAGCCACCATAGCCAACTTTGCGATCGCCGTCCCAATAATCATAATCAAATTTTTTAGCAAGCTTAGCCGCCTCAGCCTTGGGGAATTCATTCACGCGCCCCAAATAATCGCGCTGAGTTTTTTTGTGAACTGCTGAGAGGAAGTCAATATAAGCCATTTAAAATTCCCTGTTTTCTTTCAGGTATTCGAGAGCGCGACGTGCCTTTTGCAATTGTACAGCTTTGTGTACTTCCTGATCGGCAACTTGCCCCGCAAAACTTCGCCTTTGGCTACCGACTGGCAAAAAGTCATTAAGCAGAATACAACACCACTTGACTCGATAAACAGGCAATAAAATCGCCATCCGCTGTCGGTGTTGTTCGGGTTCTGACAATTCAGAAACAACCGCTTCAACAAACTTGGAGTAGTAATCTAGAGAAACAGGAACCGCCGGTTGGCAAAAAAAGTCAGAAACCATTTTACCCGGATCGTCCCACCCTGCATACTCAAAATCGAGAAAGCGTAATTGCCCAGAATTGCTCAATATAGCGTTGTGAAACCCAAAATCAGATGGAGACAAACACCGATCTAAAGATGCGATTTCTGCTTCTAACTTTAGACTCCACTGACTCGCTTGTTGCACAACCCGCGATCGCACTCGTTTCCACAATTCAAACAAATCGTTGTGGATAAATTCAACAGCAGAGCGATCGCTATCGGAAGATACTTCGACTGTTTGCAACTTGACAAGACGACGTTCCACGCATTGCAGATGTTCCTCAAGGGTAAAACAAGCTTCCGATGCCTTGGGTAGATTTTGAGCCTCTGTCAGTTGCTTATAACAGTTTATTTCCCGATAGAAATTAAGTGCTTGCTCAACCGTTTCAGCAGTAACTTCCTGCGGTTCTAGTCGCCGTCCGCGGACAAACTCATATAAACCTAAACCTTTTTGGCGATCGCAGGCCAACGGTTGAGGTAAAGCCCGCACCCCATTGTCCCAAGCAAACTGCGAAAATGCAAATTCAGTACCCAACCGGTCTCTGCGATCGCCTGGATGTTGAAAATAAGCCTTCAGCAAAAAACTTGAATCCTTTGCCTCCACGCGGAAAACTCGGTTATTCCCGCCACCTGTCAGAGGATGAATTTCCACCTCCCCCACCAACCCCGCTGCAGATACTAAATCACCGGCCGCTTCCTGAAGTTCTTCTAAACTCAGGGAAACAACTTCAGCCATCATAAAATCAAAGCCTCTATTTCCGACCAAGAGGAAGCGTAACGAAAGGGATGTCCGGTGGAATGGTGATTTTGGGGGTCAAAGAGGATGCGTTCGACTCCGGCCGGAAACCCCGACTCTCCCAAAAATTCGGGCAAGTCATCAATAAAATGAGTACATTGCTGCTTGGCAATGCGTTCCAGCTTTTCCTGCTTAGTAAGTTCAAAGTACACTTGGTCTGGGGACAAATTAATGCGATCGCGATCGTAAAACCCTTGACTTTTCAACCATCCCTGTGCAGCTTCGTGCAAATCGTATTTGGGGCCCAGATAAGGGTAGCGCGTTTTGTGGCTGACAATGCAGACATTGACTCCATCCCGAACGCAACGGGTAAAAAATTCCTGTACGCCCGGAAACGGGTCAGCTTCTTTCATGCGATGGCCATAAACGTAACCCTGCATTTGAGTCCAAGCATCTTCCTTCCCACATTGGCGCAAATAATCCCGCACTTGACCTTTACTCGCGGGAATTTCTGGGGGAATTAATCTTTGTTCGACCGCCACTCGGTGGAACAAGCCGTCATAACAAACAATTGTGTTGTCAAAATCAACTCCAATTAGCATTGCTCACTCCACAGTCATATCGATCGTCGGTCTCATAGCTTCTAGAAAAAAGTTGTTGAGTTTTGGGTCTTCTGACTTGTGATAATAACCCCCCATTGGTGCCTTAGGTAAATTTAATACAACCTGTATCATTGTCTCAAAATCTTCTATCTCGCTTTTCTCTTGCAGTACCATTTCTTCCAAAGCTGCGTGTAACTCGCATCCAGCACCTAAAATCCGGTCGTATATTTCCAATCGGGGCTTGGTTTTCTGCGGCAACATAAACAGGCTAAATAGGATGATGCCCTCTAGTTGTGGCAGTTCTGTCAAGACATCGTAGAACATCATATAACATCCCGGCATAGCGTATTCAGTAGCACTGAGTTTATAATCTAAATTATGCCGTGTGGCGTAGTCGCGAACCACCAAGTTTTGCACGCGGTGTGGATAACTTATTCCCCGGACCCGACGGCTGGTAATGTAACCGCGATACCCTAATTTTTGACTCAATTCTTCACTCATCAAACCCCCCAGGCATGGTAAATTTCATCCCTATTTTAGAGGCGGCACGCACGGCGATCGGGGCGAAATATTCCCCCAGACGTTTATCAGAGTAAGGTGTAAATAAACCTTTAAATCGAATATTCATAGACCATCTAGTTGTAGATTCTTGGTTAATTCGATTGCCGTGGACGATCGTAGGAGTAAATAGAACTACCTTACCGTAGGGAACTTCTAACCATTCAAGTTCGGGTTCGATCGCCTGATAAAGACTTTCTGTGCCTGCCCCAGAAAATTCCTGTATTCTTTCCCGCCATTTAGCATCAGCATCAGGCGGCAAAATAAACATACTTTTGGTTCGATAGCAATCTACTAATGGAATCCACAATACTACTTCAAAAGGAGAACATTCCGAACCCCAACTATCTGAATGCAGGGGTAATAAAGAACTGTTGTCGCCTGGAAGTTGAATGCTTAAACCGATATTTCGCTGCATCACCAGTTCGTTGCCGACAATGGTTTTTACTAGGGAACGACCGCAGGAGAAATATGCTTCCCGAAACCAAGGTTCGGCCATTAAACCGGATATGATATGAAGCCGAAAAGAGTTGAGTTTTTTGACTGGTACTAGAGAAACAATTTCATCTAAAAACTCTCCGGCATCAGTCGGATATGGCACTCCCAAAAAATTAGTTGCTAAATCTACCGTTTTGTTTCGGATTTTATCTAGCGCAGAGAGATTTTCGCAGGGCTGGACTATATAACCATTTTGAATGAAAGCAGCACTTAAGTCTGTTTCTATTTTTTCCAAGAAGTCCATATCTGTTTATCGTTTGTTTTTTATGCTTTCACCTGCTGAGGCGCGATCGCCCGATACATCTCGAATGTTTTGTCTGCGATCGCTTCTGGGGTGAGACCAAAATACTCGCGGGCATACTCTTGTTCTCCCGCTGCGTGCAGGAACTTGTCTGCAACTCCAATTCGCAACAGGCGAGCTTTTGGATGGTCGCGATCGCTCAACCACTCAGCCACAGCCCCTCCGAGTCCGCCCATGATACTGTGTTCTTCAACCGTCGCCACTACCCAAAACTGCGAGAAAGCCTGAGCTAGCAATTCTCGATCCAAAGGTTTGACAGTGTGGAAGCTAACAACTTGAACTGAAACTCCCCGTTTGCTAAGCTCGTCTGCTGCTTGCAACACATTCGGTAGCAGATTTCCGGTACTCAGCAAGCAAACGTCACTTCCCCGTCGCATCACGATTCCTTTGCCAATTTCAAAGTCAGG
Source organism: Microcoleus sp. AR_TQ3_B6 (assembly GCF_036702785.1). Classification (NCBI taxonomy): domain Bacteria; kingdom Bacillati; phylum Cyanobacteriota; class Cyanophyceae; order Oscillatoriales; family Microcoleaceae; genus Microcoleus; species Microcoleus sp. AR_TQ3_B6. Next base: position 29,424 of record NZ_JAUBVJ010000055.1, read on the forward strand.
CATCCCCTGATGAACAAGCGGCTCACCTTTCTTGCCCATGCGAATATAAGCTGGGCCATTCTGTTGCAAACAAGCTCGCATAGCCGCTCGTACTTCCCAAGCATCACCCGCACAGATCACAGTCATGTTTGGCAGCATTCGCAGTAAAGCAATATCTTCACAAGAATGATGAGTTGCCCCATTCCCGGCATAGGACAAACCAGCCCCAACTCCCACAATAATCACTGGAACATTGTGATAACAAACATCAACCCTAATTTGTTCAAAACAGCGAGTAGTTGTAAACGGCGTAATCGTGTAAGTAATGGGTCGAAGTCCGCACATTGCCATACCAGCTGCCACGCTCATCATGTTCGCTTCGGCAACTCCACAGTTATAAAACCTTTCGGGAAAGCGAGCTTTATATTTATCAAAAAGCCGATTGCCAATATCGCCAGATAACAAAACAACCCGATCGTCTTCCGCCGCGATTTCGCTCAGTTCCGCCGCAAATTCATTTCTCATACAAGTTGGAGTTCCACTTTAGCTTTTTCAACTTCTTCAGCAGTCGGAACGCGGTAATGCCAATTGTTGTCATCTTCCATAAAAGAAACGCCTTTTCCTTTCACAGTATGGGCAACAATAGCAACGGGTTTCCCGCTACCATCTGGCACGTTACGCAAGGTATCAACCAATGCTTTCATGTCGTGACCGTCTAATTCATAGGTACTCCATCCGAAAGCTTCCCATTTTTGTTTTAAAGGATGAAGAGCCATAACTTCGTTGCTGCGACCCGTAGCTTGCCACTTATTGTAATCAATGATGGTCACCAGATTATCTAGTTTTTGAGCTGGTGCAAACATGGCAGCTTCCCAAACAGAACCTTCATTGCATTCGCCGTCACTCATTGTGACAAATACGCGATAAGAGCGTTTCTGAATGCGACTTGCCAGGGCCATCCCTATGCCTACGGACAATCCGTGTCCCAGAGAACCCGTTGCTACTTCTACCCCAGGCACGCATTTCACGCTAGGGTGTTCTGGCAAGTTGCTACCCGGTTCAGCATAGCTATCGAGTAAATCTTGCGGGAAAAATCCGGCTTCTGCGAGGGTGGCGTAAAGCGTTGTTGCTGCGTGTCCTTTACTGAGAATAAAGCGATCGCGATCGGGATTTTCTGCATCCTTGGGGTCGATTTTCAAACTTCCCCAGTAAGCTGCTACTAAAATATCTGTACAGGATAGGGAAGAACCTAAATGGGCAGTGCGAGCGTTGTGGGACAGTTCTACAATTTTGCCCCGAATTTTTCGGGCAGTGGCTTCAAGCTCTGGAATATTCATCTTTATTTTAAACTCAGTTCTTGCATCGTCTTAATATTGTAATAAAGGCTATCTGTCATCGGATTAGGAATCAAATTAGCCTTAAACGCCTTCACCAAATCCTGCACAGCATCTTCAATCGTATGCTGTGGCACGAACCCAAGTTCCTTCTTAATCTTCTCCGATGAAATGTGATAAGAGCGGTGGTCATTGGTCGGCGTGGTAATTATTTCCACTGTTTCTCCTACCACATTTCGCACCATTTGAGCAATTTGCATCACAGTATGATTTTCATAACCCGCGTTAAAAATCTTACCATCAATCGCATCATCAGACCACTGGAGGGACTTGATATAAAGGTCTGTCATATCCTCGATGTGAATATTTGGTCGTTTTTGTTCGCCACCAAACACGGTAATCTTACCATTATTAACCGCGTGGTTAGTAAGGATATTTACTGTTAAATCCAGCCTCAGTCTCGGGGAGTAACCGCACACCGTCGCCGGCCGCAGAATTAAGGTAACAAACCCCGGTTCCCGCTTGGCAAGCAACACATCCTCGCACATTGCTTTATACTTGGAATAATCTGTTAACGGTTGCAATGGCAGTTCTTCGTTAACATTTTCGGTTTCTTTAATGCCGTACACGCTTGAAGAGGAAGCATATATAAACCGCTTGACACCGCTATCTTTGGCCACATCTACTAAGTCAACAAAAGCATCGTAGTTAATCGACTTACCGAGGTCGGGATCTAATTCAAAACTGGGATCGTTGGAAATACAAGCTAGATGGATAACAGCATCACATCCGGGTAGAATTTTTTCTAGCAGTGGGCGATCGCGAATATCTCCCTTAATCTCTTCTAACCCCGGATGGTTTTTGACTGCGGATAGAACATCTGTTCCATAAATGTACAAATCCACAACCTTAACTCGATATCCAGCTTGAAGTAGTTTAGGAACTAGAACAGCCCCCACATAACCCGCTCCACCTGTGACTAAAACTTGTTGCATTTGATTCACCCTACATTTCTCAATTATTTTGACTTTGGTTAATAGACCTCTATAAAAACTGTTATGGGGTAGGCATTTTGCCTTCCCTAAACTTTATTTTTACCATGTCTAATATATTAATCATCCCACTAAAGGTGTTACATTTAACATTTTTGACAGCGTAAAATTCTTCCTGTTTTGGATAAAGTCACTAATTTCTGCCATTGACGAAATTACCGTTATTCGATCGTAAAACGGAGATTTAGACAAATCTTGGTGTTCCTGTATTCCATAGCCAGTTTTCACCAGAAAAGCTTTCATCCCTAACTGCAAACCAGGCTCTAAATCCCTGAGTCTATCCCCGATCGCCCAGCACCGGGTCGGGTCTAAACTGTGGTCGGTCATGGCTTGGAGAAATAACCCAGGCGACGGCTTGCGACACTCACAAACGCAACTATACTGGATAACTTCACCTTTCGGGTGATGGGGACAGTAATAAAAATCGGCGATCGCCCCTAAAGCCACTTCAGCATCCCGTCGCATTCGATCGTTAACTGCCTCCACTGCTTCCACTGAGAAATAACCCCTAGCTACTCCCGATTGATTAGTCAGGACCAATACTGAGATGTCCTGAGTATTCAGGAATTTTAGCGTTTCCAGCACTCCCGGAATCCACTCAATTTGGTCGGGGTGGCTAAGGAAGTGACTATCTTGAATTAGAGTGCCATCGCGATCGCACAAAATTGCTTGAGGCTTGCTTAAAGATGGCATCTCTATACCTTTAAAACTGTGGTAGCAAATTTCAACAACCGAGCTTTTTCTACAGGTTCAGCATTGCCAAGAGTATTAGCTGAAATCGCCCCAGCCAAATTTCCCAGCAGCGAACCAACTGCGATCGGTAATTCCAACTTCGCACTCAAGCTAGCCAGAGCAAAAAAAGCATCACCCGCCCCTATTGTATCCTTTACTGCCAGCGTCATTGCTGGACTCAAATCTTCTTCTCCTTTCGCATTAATTCCCAACGAGCCCGCAGAACCTAAAGTGAGCCATCCTTGCTGAGCATCTAGATGTTGGAACAAGCCTTGAAGCAGATAATTGTGGTCTCCGTAACGGCTAGAAAACGCTAAACGCAGTTCTTGTTCATCCAAGCAAAAAACATCTGCTCTGCGGTACTTAGTAATTAAGTTATAGCCGTAATTTGCACTATTCGTTTGGCAGTTCAAAGCCAAAAATGGAGCTTCATTTTGAACCAAATCCATGAGTTCAGTATCCAGCAACCCATGTCCGTAATCTGCAACCACCACCATGTCATAATCCCGAATCGTTTTCCGCAAACGATCTAACAACTTCTCCCGCTGATTGGGCGCCGGCCCTTCTTCTTGCAGCTCATTAATAGAAAACAGCTTGGTGTAATTATCCCTCATTCCCTGCCGCTCAATGTAACGGCGTTTGGTGACGGTGGCGGCACCATTTTCATATTGTAAATCTAGCCGAATACCGCCATTTATATTATTCAAAATCAAGCTGTGAATGTCTGGCTCATTCCCCACCACACCAGCCACAGTTACAGAGTCTACAAAACTAGCGATGTGGCGGGCAATAGCCAAAGAACCTCCTAAATGCTGCTCTTTTTTCAAAAAGCGAGTCGAAATAACTCTGCCCTTAGAAGTCAAACCCTGTACTGTACAGTGAACAAATTCATCAATAATTACGTCCCCCAACACTAAGACTTTGAGCTTTTGCATCGCATCAACGCCCTTGCGAATTGCCTCAAAAGGGTATTGCTGGCTTAATTGAATGGCATAGCTTTTGATATGGGGTGGCAACACATCCGTGTAGTTATTGAGCAGCTTTGTTGAGCTAAAAACAATCTCGCCTGTATAGCGAATTTCTCCGCCGTAAGCTTTGACTCGCTCGGCTTCACGGTCAATATTTTTAGTAACATCTTGACTGTGGTCAGCATATTCGTGACCTTTGCAGTAAAAATTTGGCTGAACTCGATCGAGTACATCTAAAGCTGTGGCAACAGGAGCCAATAGCACATAGTCTACGCAAGCTAAAGAGGCAATAGAATAAAGTCGCAAATCGTCCGTAAAAATCGGTCTTCCAGGGCCTCGGTTGACGTAATGAGCTGCGGTAATTGAAACTACCAATACATCTCCCAAAGCTTTGGCTTCTTGCAAGTGGGCAATATGACCCGGGTGAAGCAGGTCAAACACCCCATGACAGAGCACTATCTTACGGTTCTGCTCTCGGACATTAGCAAGTACCTCTTTACAAGTTCCAAAATCAAGATATTTTTCTGTATTCTTTGTCAGCATCTTTGAACTAAATGGTGTAATTTCCAACTCTGAGGGGGTTGCCACCATACAACACCGGAGAATCCCCGTTTTTGTAACTATACCAGGTGATGTTCGCGATGGCGCATCTACAAACTTGCGTTAAAAAAGGTGAACGGACTTTTTTCACCCAAACCGGAGCAGATTTCATTTTTGCGACGCTATTCCTGAACAGTTTTAAGGGCACAGCTACAAACAGACGATGCTCTCAGGGAGAAGGGGTGTGTGCGCTGAGCTTCCCGGTGGCTATTTTAAACACTAGACTCTCCCTTAAGCCTAGTGTTCCCGCCACCTGAGCCTAGATCCGCCCTACCGTAGTTTTAACAGCAAGGACACGCCTCATCAATTCTTTCCATTCGAGGGAATTGCTCAGGGAGTTCGTATCGAGATACTCGCCTTTTTCTAAGGAAAAGCGGCCAAAATTTTCCAACCAGTTCACAATAGTTTCTGTCGGTGAGAAAGGCGTACAATTCAAAGATTTCTGTAGACAATGAGACATCCCAGCCCTATCGTCGTTGCGGTAAGCATACCAGGCTTCCCATACTAGAACGTCGTACTGCACTGAATTATTTTCATCTGGATTTTTGACGGCATTTTCCTGAAAACGCCATCTCTCTAATTGCCCCGCAGTTTTGTGCAGTTGTGACTGCGACTGTTCCAATTCTTTCCGAGTGCGATCGTGTTTGGCTTGGGATAATTCCAATTCTTGCCGAGTCGAGTGCAGTTGCGACTGGGACTGTTCCAATTCCTGCTGAGCTTGATAGTGTGCGGCTTGGGATAGTTCCAATTCTTGCTGAGTCGAGTGCAGTTGAGACTGTGACTGTTCCAATTCTTGCCGAGTCGAGTGCAGTTGAGACTGTAACTGTTCCAATTCTTGCCGAGTTTGATGGTGTTCGGATTGGGATAGTTCCAATTCTTGCTGAGTTTGATGATATTGAGCTTGGAATAGTTCTAATTCTCCTTGAATTTGATGCAGTTGAATTTGTATTAATTCGCAATCTTCCTGAGCCTGATACATTTGGGACTCAAATCGATCGCGATCTTCCTGAGCTTGATATAGTTGAGCTTCGGTTAATTCCAACTCTCCCTGAGTTTTGTACAGTTGTGACTGGGATATTTCCAACTCACTTCTAGTTTGATTTAGTTGGGGATGGACTTTTTCCAACTCTTCCTGAGCTTGATATAGTTGGGACTGAAATTGAGCGCACTCTTCATGAGTTTTATATAGTTGAGCTTGCGCCAGTTCCAATTCTCCTTGAACCGGATAAATTTGACTTTGAACTACTTCTAACTCTTTCTGACGTTGATTTAGTTCTATCAAGGATTGTTCTAACTCTGCCTGAGTTTGATATAGCTGCGACTGCGACTGCGCCAACTCTCTCTGAATCTGATGAAGTTGGGCTTTGCAATTTTCAAACTCTCTCCGTTGTTCGTAAGTCATATTGTAATACAAATCGGTTGGTTCTAGGTTTAAGTTGAGATTAAATTCGCTTGAGACTTTGGTAAGTTCTATGACGGCAATTCCATTAGCTTGTGACCAAGGCCATCCGTATTCACTATCGCTAAGTTCTAAAGCATTTACTTCTTTCCAAAGCATATAGTGCTTTTCATCTACCGTTTCCCTATCTATCAGCTTTAAGTAGTTGGCGGATATAGCATCTTTCGGAATACCATATTTTTTCCATAAAACATCTAAATATTCTTGGCTAAATTGAATATACCATTCTGCATCTGTAAGTTTTCCAAAAGGAACGGTAATCAAGGCTTTTCCCTCAATAGCCAGTAGATCGTAAATTTTAGCGATCGCCTTTAAGGGGGCTTCTAGATCGCGGTACTCTATCTGTTCCCCATAGCCTCCTGAAGGATCGTCTTTTTGCCCTACGTGCTCTACACTAGAAATTGATACTATTGCGTCATATTTTTCCGCTGATGGCAGGCTCATCAAATCTTGATTTTCTACACCTAGATCGACTTCAAATTTATCTACAATTCGTCTCGATCTTATCCCAATATTTTCGCTCAATGAGTTTTCGTAGTGGGAGAGTACGTTGCCAATTTCAAGAATTTTCTGAGGATTCCTTAGATTAGCAATAAAGTCAAATGCAATGGAAATTTCTACGGCTCTTTCTGTCGGGTTATTGAATTTTATCCTATTGTAATATAACTCTTTACCTTTAAAAGTAAAGGTTCTTGTCCACTTACTCATTTTTTTCTCTAAAAGCAAATTACAAGTTGTCCGGCGCGGGTTATGCTAAAAATCGGTAGTTGACAACGGGAGTATTAAATTTAACCCTTAACCTTTAATTATTACACATAGTAGTTTTTTATGCAAGCTACGGGATATTTGGATAGTATGGCTGGAGTCAGTTGCCCTCTTTTTATTCCTTGCTGATATTTTATAAACGCCATTATTTTAACATAATCAAAAAAAATACCCCCCTTGAATTAGGGGGTTACGGCCAATCAGAAATTAATACTTCCTCTCTTGCGGCTCAAACATCGTAATCGCCACCGGCATATAAGCCAAATCAATCCCCGCCGGCGAATAATACGCCATGGTATGCTTCAAGAAATTCCCATCATCGCGCTCAGTAAAATCTTCCCGCGAATGAGCTCCCCGACTTTCCTGTCGGTTCAAAGCCGAAGTTAAAATCATTTTCCCGACAATTATCAAACTACGCAACTCCAAAGCTTCGACAATTTCCGTATTCCACAACTTGCTTTTATCGTCTAAGTAAACCTCCTCATATTGTCGCTCTAAATACTCCAATTTCTTTAAACCTTCCTGCATCAATTCGGCGCTACGAAATACGCCACAATACTCAGTCATAGTATCTTGATACTGCTGCCGGATTTGATCGATCCGGTATTTTCCCGGACGTTCTAAAAGTGCCTGAATTTGCTCTTTTGCTTCCGTAATATAACGCTGTTCGTCTACGGCAGGCAACTTGCGATTTTGTACGAATTGTGCTATGGTTGCGCCAGTAACTTTGCCGTAAACGACGCATTCCAACAGCGAATTGCTGCCCAAACGGTTGGCGCCGTGAACCGACACGCAAGCTGCTTCCCCCGCTGCAAAAAAACCGTCCACCAAACCCTCAGGACTGCTGCGAACTTGCCCGCTAACATTAGTAGGAATTCCCCCCATTGAATAGTGAACGGTAGGGCGGACGGGCATCGGCTGATTTACGGCATCAATTCCTAACAAACGGTGCGCTTCTTCCCAAGCAAAAGGAATTTTGCTCATAATTTTTTCGCGTCCCATGTGCCGCAAATCGAGGTAGACAAAGGGGCCGCCGGCACTACCATCAACATTAATTCCTCGGCCGGCGCGAATTTCTATGGAAATTGAGCGCGAGGTGATATCTCTGGGGGCTAATTCCATCCGCGACGGGGCATAATTCGCCATAAATCGATCGCCCTCTGAATTAATCAAATAAGCGCCTTCGCCCCGCACAGCCTCCGAAATCAGAACTCCCACGGGATACAAACCAGTCGGGTGAAACTGCACGAATTCCATATCTTCCAGCGGCAGTCCAGCTAAAGCCGTCATCGCCAAACCGTCCCCCGTCGAGGCGTAATCATTCGACGTGGTATTGTAAACTCGGCCGTAACCGCCCGTAGCAAACATCACCGCCTTAGCACGGACAACCTCAATTTGACCGTCTAGAAGGCGGTACATAACTACCCCCTTGGCTTGGCCTTCTTCCAAAATCAGGCGCGTGACATACCACTCCTGATAGATGTGAACCCCGTAACGGCGCAGATTGTTGACTAATTCGTGGAGGATGGCGTGACCGGTTTTGTCGGCGGCGTAGCAGGTACGGCGGTGGGAATGTCCGCCGAAAGCGCGCTGGGCAATTCTGCCGTCTGGGAGGCGGGAAAAGAGGACTCCCATGTGTTCTAAATCTATGACTACACCGGGGGCTTCGCGGGTGAGGATTTCTACCGCGTCTTGGTCGGCTAAATAGTCTGAACCTTTTACTGTGTCGAAGGCGTGGGCTTTCCAACTGTCTTCGGGATCGACATTTTGGAGGCTGGAGGCCATGCCACCTTGGGCGGCGACGGAGTGCGATCGAATCGGGTGAGTTTTAGCGACGACAGCTACCTTTAAACTGGGGTCAGTCCGGGCAATTTCTACTGCGGCGCGACAACCTGCTAAACCCCCGCCTACAATGATTACGTCGTGTTCTAGCATTTTTTTGAATTATTTTGAGTGTTCTGCTCAACTTATGGTGACGCAAAAAAAAACTTCCTACCAAAAGAGCAGGAAGTTTTTTAACTTTTGATTTGAATGGAAAATCAAAAGTTAAAATTTCAAATTGGACTAGCCGGCGCTTTCGGCAGGGTTCTGAAGCGACTGATTTCCCGTTGCAGAAGGTTGAGGTTCCGTACCGGGTTCTACAGCAAGCACTTCAATGTTATTTAGCAGAGTTGTAACGAAAGCAAACAGCAAGAAGGGCAGAGACAGCACTAAAATCAAGCCGACGGTAGCCAAGGCGAAGATTTGGCGGGCGCTACTCCACAAGGCGAGTGCCGACGCTAGACTTAGGAAGATGACTATCAGCCAAACAATGATTTGACCGTAAATGTCGCCAAAGGTGAGCGTACATCTAAGGCGATAGTTTTGGATGTTATTCATTTGATGCCTCGCGAGATTGCTATTACGACTTGTCCAAAAATACTTTGACAGTGCGTCAATGCCGACTGTAAATTTCTAAGTTTAGCTGCCGCAACTTGGTTTTGGGGTTGTTGTAAACATTCTTTAACAAGTTGCCACAACACTTGGTATATCTTTGCTCCTGACTGGGAAATTCGGCCGACACAGTTGGCTGACGAACTCGAACGCCTAGAAACCGGGTTTTTTACTGTTTTGGCGGGCTGACTAGAAGTAAACGCGCGAAACAACCAAGGTGATGGCCACCCGTGCGTCCAGGATTACGAAACAAAGGCATAAGGGGCTGGAAGCTGTAACGTAATTCTTGCAGAGAGTTACCCATTGATGGACTTTTTGGGTAACTCTCTAGCCAGCCTCTCGATAACGTCACTAAGACTGCTTGCGGTAAGCTCAACTTGTTTTGCCTCTAACCACTTCGTAGCAGTCTCGGTTAGACTCAAGCTTAGTTTAACCTTGGGTTCGCTATACATCTTTTTTCTAGGCATCTTGTTATTCCGCATTAATTGTGCATATAATAACCATAAGACAAAAATGAGGTAAAAGCAAATGTTGCTCAGCTTCAAGACGGAACTAAAACCCAATAATCGACAGGTGACTAAATTCCGTCAACATTGCGGAGTAGCAAGGCACGCTTACAACTGGGCGCATTCAATCATTCTTGAAGTATTGAATGCCAGAGAAACCGACAAAACGGTTAAAATTCCTTCTGCGATAGATCTGCACAAGCGCTTAGTGGCAGAAGTCAAACCGCTATATCCCTGGTATTATGAATCTTCCAAGGCAAGTCCCCAGCAGGCTCTAGCCGAACTGAGGACAGCTTGGGATAGATGCTTCAAAAAAGTATCCAAACAGCCGAGATTCAAGAAAAAAGGCGCGTCAGGTGACTCTTTCTATCTAGAGCAAGGAACAAAAACAAAACCAGGAATTAATAACGACGGCAAGCGCGTCAAGTTACCAAAGATTGGTTGGGTTAGGCTGCACGAACCATTGCCAGTTACAGCGTTCCACAACTGCGTAATCAGCCGCAAAGCCGACAGATGGTTCATTGCTTTTAAGTGCGAAGTTGAACAACCTGTAACTCCACCTAACCGTCCTGTCGTTGGTGTCGATATCGGCATCAAAGAATTAGCGGTTTGTTCTAACGGTCAAACCTTCGCTAATCTCAAAGCTTATCGTCGAATGAGCCGTAAAATGAAGCGCCTACAGCGACGTGTCAGCAAACGACTCAAAGGTTCCAGTAACCGCAAGAAAGCAAGTTCAAAACTAGCCAAACTGCATCTAAAAGTATCGAACATCCGAAAAGACGCCATCCATAAGTTGACAACTTACCTCGCTAAAAACCACAGCGAGGTCAAAATTGAAGACTTGCACGTTAAAGCATTTTTGAAAAATCACAAATTAGCTGGTGCGATCGCCGACTGCGGAATGTACGAATTCAAGCGTCAAGTTGAATATAAGACCCAAAAGTTTAGCTCAAAATTGACGCTTGTAGATAGATTTTTTCCGAGTAGTCAAATTTGCTCAATTTGCTGCAATCATCGTCATAAAATGCCGTTGAAAGTCCGAGTTTTTGAATGTCCTAACTGTGGAAATGTTCAAGACCGTGACTTGAATGCCGCGAGAAATATAGAACGTTGGTTTGAAGGAATATTTATTCCAGAACGTTCAGAATTGGCGGTGAGTTCCACTCCAGTCAGCACGGGCGAGAGTAGACAAACCCGATAGCAGCCATGCTACCGCTACTGTGAAACAGGAAATCAACACCAAAATCACCTATGTCCAGCTAAGTCTAGACTTGGGTAGCTATGGGTAAGTTTTTTAGAACGGAAAGTCTACTTTTTGAGGGAGCCCCGACTTGGTAAAGAAATGTTAAGCTGAATGAGAATGGAATCAACCTTTATAGCGTCGCACCTGTCTTTTCGCCCATGTCTTCAGAGAGCAAATTGCTGATTTCGCGCTGTTTCCTGGCTGGTTTGGGAACGCAGATGTTTCTGTACCGCGAAGACCGGATTCCCCAGGAGAGTCCGGTGCTGGTGGTGAGCAATCACCGCAGTTTCTTAGATCCTGTGCTGCTGACGGCGGCTTTGGGTCGATCGATCCGCTTTGCGTGTCATCATTACATGGGTCAAGTTCCGGTGATGAGGGAAGTGGTCACGACTTTCGGCGCTTTCCCCTTGGAAGCACCAGAGCACCGACAGCAGCATTTTTTCTCTCAAGCGACAGCGCTGCTGCAAGGCGGGGAGATGGTGGGGGTGTTTCCAGAGGGTGCAGAACCGATGGTGAAGCTTACTGGGCCCAATACTGTGGGGAAGTTTCAGCGGGGATTTGCTCATTTGGCTTTGCGGGCGCCGGTGCGGGATTTGGCGGTTTTGCCGGTGGCGATTAGTTCTTTTGAGGAACAGTCAATACGATCGGGTGTACCGCTGAAGTTGTTGAGTTTGTTTGATCCTTCGGAACCGCTATTCGATCGATCTGGGTGGCATCCTGTGATAATTTATCAGCGAGTTAATGTTTTAATCGGTCGGCCTTACTGGATTACTGTCGATCGACAGCAGCAATATCGAGGCAAAAAAGCCAAAGCTGTTGTTGCTGAACTCACAGACCACTGTCAGGGGGAAATTGCAGAATTACTCCAACGACGTTGTTTGTAAGTTTGTAAGTTTGTAAGTTTGTTGACTGTTGACTGTTGACTGTTGACTGTTGGCTGTTGACTATGGGCTGGTGTCAGATTTCCAATCTAAAATCTAAAATCTAAAATCTAAAATCGATTGACTTGAATCATGGCAAATGCTAACAACAAGGTTCGTTTCCTAACCCCCAAACCGCCGAAACCAGAACGTCCTTTATTTGTATTTCTGCCCGGTATGGACGGAGGCGGTTTGCTGCTGCGGTCGCAAATTCCTAAATTAGCCAATCATTTCGACATTCGCTGCTTAGCTATACCGGCTGACGACATGGCTAGTTGGGAGGTACTGGTTAGCGAAACAATTGCCTTAATTGAAGCAGAAAAGCAAGCGGGAAAGCCGAAGCGGCCGGTTTATCTGTGCGGCGAGTCATTTGGGGGCTGTTTAGCGATGAAAACTGTTTTAGAAGCTCCTCAATTGTGCGATCGATTAATTTTAGTCAATCCAGCTTCTTCATTCCGACAGCAGCCTTGGGTGCAGTGGGGTTCGTATCTGACTCAGTGGCTGCCGACCAACCTTTATCCGCTGTCGGTAATCGGTCTCTTGCCGATATTAGCATCCTTAGGAAAGATTGGGCGCGACGATCGGCGAGCTTTGCTAGAAGCGATGCAAGCGGTACCGCAAAACACGTCTGTGTGGAGATTGGCGTTAGTGCGATCGTTTAATGTTGACGAAAATCAGTTGCGCGGCATCAAACAGCCGACGCTAGTAATTGCTAGCGGTGCCGATCGCCTGCTGCCTTCGGTAGTAGAAGCGAAGCTTTTAGTCAAGGTAATTCCCAAAGCTGAAATGGTGCTGCTGGCTAACAGCGGTCATGCTTGTTTGTTAGAAACAGATGTTGACCTTTACGGGATTATGCAAGCTCGCAATTTTTTGACAAAATACGAAGAAAACCTGTCATTAGTTAGCAGTCATTAGTCAATAGTCATTAGTCATTAGCTATGACTTCTCAATTATGAGTCAGTCGGGGTAAAATTAGAGATTGGGCGAGCAGTAAAGTTCCTATCCAAATTAACCCGCCCTGACATTCATGAGTAAGTGCCTAAGTACAAGCAACTAATGACTAATAACTAATAACTAATTAAGATTTAGCCATTTTTGAGCGTTAAGTCGCTGGACTACCCCAAACACCATCAAGTCTAGTGTTACCTTGCGCTCGTCTATCAAAAAAGGCTCTAAAGTGCTGGTTTTGGTATTATTTTCAGCGCAGGAAAATGCTCTTTGACTTTGAATATTTTCTTGAGGAAAATATAGGTTAAATTGGCGCTGACCTTCTTGGAATTTACCAATTACCTGCCAGCAATCCCCGACGGAACTCATGCCCGCAACCGGGAGTTTTTGCTTGGCAAAATTCACCTCTAAATCCTTAACCCCCTGCTTAGTCAAAGCAGCTTGCAAGGCGGGTAAATAATCTTGTTGAATAAATTCCGCAAAGGGCTTGTCTTCAACAGCAGGTGCTTTTTCCTTTTTAGCTTTAGCTGGGGGCTTGTCGCCTTCGGCCTTGGCTGGGGGCTTTTTAGCAGCCGCCTGGGGCTTGTCAGTGCTGGGCAAGTCGGTTGTCTCGGGTGCGTCGGAACTCGGGGCGTGCTCGATCGAAGCACTGGGAGTTTCGGATTCGCCAGCGGTAGGATTTTTCGGTTCTTTTGACATTAACGCTTCCTGTTAAAAGTGATCGGTAAAAGGAGTTGTGAGTGCAGGTGGGGGCGATCGACTCGATCGCACATACTTTTTACCTTTAAACCAACCTGAGAGAATTGCGAGTAAAAAAAATTTGAACTCAAAACACTGTCAGGGCGATCGTCGGCAAACATCACAACTCCGATTATTATTCTAAATCTCAGCGACAGCTCGTTCAATCAAACGGCGGGCGAGAGTTTGAACACCGGTGTGTTCGTAGTAGTTGGTAGTCATATCGAGGAATGCGCCCACGTAGTCCACCTTGTCTGCAGAAATGTCTACAAAATTCTGCAAGTGGCCGAGTACGTTTTGGGGAGTCAAACCTCGATCGCTCACAAAAGAGCTCATCCAGCCAGAAACCGAGTTAAAGCTTTCGCCGATAAAGCCAAGCTGGCCAGCGGGAGAGCCCCCAGGAATCATGCCGCCGATCGACTGAAAGACCGAATTCTCTTGCAAATCGTTCGGGGAGAGCCTCTGAATCCAAGACTGAGTTGCCATGATAAAGTCTGGGCCCAGGGGAATCAAACCGTCAAAACAAACCAAAGCGGCCATCCGCATCAGGGATTCGCCGCCGTAGTCAGCCAAGGATGCGGCAAAATCGCCGATGCTGTCGCCGGGAATGCCGTTGATTTGGCAAAAAGCGAGCAACTCAGTGACTAACTTCAGAGAAAGGTCGATCGTTTGAGCTTTTTCCGGCTTGGGAGTGAGATTGCCCAGCATGGACAAAAACGGCACATTTTGGGAGACTTTGTTAGCGAGGGCGGCAGTGCCCAAAGCCTTGTCGGCACTGTCAATAGTTTGGTAGAGCCAGAGAGCGCGCTGGTAGCCCTCAGATTTATCGTTGTAGAGGTAGATGGCGCGATCGCCAATTTGCTGAATCAGATCTTCGTCTGTTTCGCCAGTAACGGTGCGAATGGTATTTTCAAAGCCAACTAAATTGTTCCACTCGCCGGGAACCACAAAGTCAAGCGCTCGCAGGGCTTTGACAGTCATGTTGTCTTGAGGCAGTTGATCTACTAATTCAAAGACTGTTTTGCTCACAAAAAACTCCTTATGCTGGAACAAAAATCAAAAGTATTACTTTTGGCAGATGGCAAAAACTTCACACTCTATTTCTGGCAAACTTAGTTTTGATAGCGCCCGACTCGAGTCGGGAGCGGAGTTTGACAAGAGACATTGCTACTTGACGCGGGCGAGGCCGCCGAGGTTAAATTTTGACAGCCAAGCTTCGCGATCGCTGGCGGTAAAAGAGGGATTGCGGGATTGAACTTTCACCTGATAGCGATTTGCCACTAAAACAGCAGTGATATTCGCCCCCTGATTAATAGCGGGATAGCCACTGATTTGCTTGGTACTTTGCTGGAATTTTGCACCTGCGCTGGGGTTGCCAGCGATGTCGTTAATCGATAGCACGGCGACATTTTTACCGTCTTTGTTCAACTTAGCTTCAGCAAAACCGGATTTTTCTTGAGCAAAAACGCGATCGAATCCACCGCCCGAAGACGGGAAGTATTTATTTAACTTACCGCCTGCAACTGCCTTTTTCGGCAGATTTTGATTACTAGCATTTGATTTATCAGCAGTTGTCTGCTGTGCTTTACCAGGTTTTTGGGTACTTTCCTGCTGGGCTTTGTCCCAGCGGGAGGGGGCTTGAGTTTGACCGCAGGAAGTCACCAGCAGCAGTACCGAGATCAGGAATGGAGCTAAGATTCGGCGTGCGGGGGAAAATTGCATCGCTGTCTCCTCATTAGATAGGTTTCCATAACAATTGTGGCTCAGAATTTGGCAATTTGTGTGCCCGGAGCAGATAATTTGTCTTCTGTGTAAAAAAAATCCTCTGCCTGCAGGCAGAGGATTTTTTGGCAATTACGAGTTCTGAAGGAAGAAAACTGAAAGATTGCTTTACAGATAAATTCTGGAGATGGGGGTAAAGAAACTAAGTTTTCTGAGCGCCAGCAATCTCAAAACAATTTTTGCTGATTTTCCTTAGATTTATCTAGAAATTTCAGAGCAATTGTTCGTCAATTGTCTTACTTCGGCTTTCCAACTTAGGTCTTACTTTAAGGGTAACGATCAGGCGTCGCTTTCAATGTAGATAAACAACAAACCCATTACCACAACCGGCATCAGCCAGGTAATTACCGGAATCAAAATCCAAGGCAAGAAAGAAGCAGCGTAGGAACCTGTCATATCAAATTCTCCAAACTAAAGTTAGTGTGTTCCAACAGGGATATGGGGGAGTGGAGTCTAATTGTTGACTAAACCCCGGAAAATGGCATCAACGCCCTTAAAGTTTTCGAGTAAGAAGTAAGCAGCAAAGACGCCGCTCATCCCGCCAATGAAGAAACCAGCGGTTAACTGGCTCCACCCTTCAGCATTTCTGAGGGAATCGGGTGTCATCGGATTAGCGCTAGGGTAGCTGGTGTTGTCTTGTTTGAAAGAGACTAAACCGTAGGCAGACATACCTAGTGTGCCGAGCAGAACTAAGACGAGGGCTGTATATAATCCGCCGAGATTAGCTGCTTCTGGATAATCCCGCAGGGGCCCGAAGACGATTTCGGGGCCGACGAGGAAATAACCGTGTGCCAAACCGATTTCTAGACCTCGAACTAGGGGCGAGAGTCCTTTGCGGTAGGCGGGCAAGTTGCCAATGAATGCTTTTGTGAAATCAGAAGCACTGATGGGAGTTGCTAGATGACCCGTGAAGGGGTCGCCGTTAAAGGGTTTAATAAGCTCTGCATCTCTGGGATCGGCCATATTCTCTTTTTCCTCGCTGTGCGTAAAAGTTGAGGCGTTCAAGTCATATTTTACGCAGGGAGGTGTTTCCTATTTGCATAATTGGCAGCGAGCTTTAGAAAAGTTCACTATTCTTTAGTTTTTGGAAGAATTTTTCTTTTGTCCCTCATACCAGAAAGCGAGTCGATCGGGCGACACCCCTAAGAAATAAGCGATGATTACTATTTGATTAATGGCGGTGGTTTTGATGACCCCAAGCTGCTGCCAGCGGCGGACGGATGTCAGCACTGGGTGGGGTACTATTTCGATGGCTCCTTGTTTTTTCAACCGCCGCACGAATTCAAAGTCTTCCATCAGGGGCAAGTCGGGAAAACCGCCGATTTTGTCAAAGGTAGCTGCTTTGAGGAAAATGGCTTGGTCGCCGTAGGGCATTTGCAGAAAGTTCGATCGCCACTTTACGCCTGTTTCTACCAGCCGGAGGCTGAGCCTGCGGGCGTCAATCTTGAGTTCAAAGGCCCCCGCTACTGCAGACGGGTTAGCTAGTGCCCGACGCGCGCTATCGTCGTACCCGCGAGGCAAAAGAGTGTCTGCGTGGAGAAACAGTAGGATATCTCCAGTAGCAGCGGCGGCACCTGCATTCATTTGGGTGGCGCGGCCTGGGGCGGCGGAGATAACTCGGATGCCCAAAGATTTTGCTATATCTGCTGTACCGTCGCTGCTGCCGCCGTCGGCGACAATTATTTCGACATTTTTAGCCTCAAGGGCGGTGGAGATGACTCGGGCAATTGTAGGTGCTTCGTTTAAGACAGGAATGATAATAGAAATTTTGAGATTGGGATTTTCTGGCGGCATACAGAATTAAGTACCCCGTGAGAGAGGGCGGGTTTTGTACAAAGCTTATCTGTTATGAGAGCCAATTTTTTACGCCGGGAGCGCGCCTACATTGCGCCTTAAGGTGGGAGGGCGAGTTTTGTACAAAGCTTATCTGTTAGTTGCTCATTTAGTTGCTCATTTTTTACGCCGGGAGAGCGCCTACATTGGGCTTTCATCTGGCAAAGCGGGTTTCCTACAAAGCTGAGCTGTTAGTTGCTAATTTATTTGCTAATTTTTGGTTTTTTCTCGCGCCTGGGACTATTGTCCCAAGCGCTGTCTAACTGCTACTGAGATTCAGCATTTGGTTAGACAAATACAATTACTATATTATGACCTTCTGGTTTCACAATCAAGTAGTTTTATCTAATTAAATATGACAATTTCTAATGTTTTAAAGAGCTTAAATATAATTTAGTTATTTCAATATATTAATATCTAAACCGAGGAGGTCTTCGGGTCGATCGATATCTGCAAGAGTGGGAAGATAAGCAATATTGAGGTCTAGCTTTTGGGCGATCGCCCGCGTACAGGCAAATACTTCACTGGTTCCCCAGTCAATGCCACCAAACAATTCCGGTATCGATCGCCGCAGCCCGATCAGATAATAACCTCCGTCTTTTGCCGGGCCCAAAACTAAATCGTGCTGGCTCAGTTCCTCAAAAGCTTGTGCCATGATTTCTGCTTTCAAACCAGGGCAATCAGTCCCGATAATTGCTGTTTTATCAACCCCTGAATTAAAAGAGTTTTGAAACGCTGCTGTCATTCTTGCGCCCAAATCGCCGTCTCTTTGATTTTGAAAAATAATATCATTTCCCAACCACTCTTCCATCAGTTGTTGGCTGCCGCCGGCTCGGTGAATTTCTACCGATAATTGGCGGGATTTTTGGAGAGAGAGAGCGCAGGCGATCGTCCGTTGTGCCATCAAGCGGTGAAGGTTGGCAGCGCCTGTTTTTCCAAGCACCGGAATTAGTCGAGTTTTGGTTGTTCCCGGTTCTGGATAGCGGGTGAAAACAATCAGTTTTTCGCGCATCTTTTATCGTTCAGGAGTTTTAAAGGAAGGAACCGCAGAGTTCGAGAAGAGAAAGAGTTGACTACTGATTCGCGGATTGCCGATCGATGTTGGTGGGTTAGGCGATGACTGATTTTAATCGTCGCGCCCAACCCAGCATACAATGTATTTACTTAAAAATAGCCAGGGGTTAACTCATTTCTAGCATGCGCTGGATGGGCTGCAAGGCTGCTAGTTGAATATCTAGGGGCATGGTAATTTCAGGGGTTTGATTTTTTAGGGAGAGATACAATTTTTCCAAGGTATTTAATCTCATGTGCGGGCATTCGTTGCAAGCGCAGTTATTATTGGTTGAGGGAGCGGGGATAAAGCGTTTGTGCGGAGTTTGCTTTTGCATTTGGTGAATGATTCCCGGTTCAGTCGCGACAATAAAAGCTTGGCTAGAACAGGCTTGAGAATATTTGAGCAAAGCGGTGGTAGAGCCGATGTAATTAGCATGGCGCAGCACGGGAGGTTCGCATTCTGGGTGGGCAATTATTTCGGCTTCGGGATTTTCGATTTTGAGTTGAACTATCTTTTTTTCTGAGAAGTTTTCGTGGACGATGCAGGCTCCTTGCCAGATTTCCATGTTTCTACCGGTTTGTTCCATGACGTAGCGGCCGAGATTGCGGTCTGGCCCAAAAATTATCGGCTGATTTTCGGGAATTTGGTTGACAATTTTAACAGCGTTAGAACTGGTGCAAATTATATCGCTCATTGCCTTAATGGCGGCGGTACAATTAATGTAGGAAATTACCAAATGTCCTGGTCGAGCGGCTTTGAAAGCTGCAAAGGCTTCGGGAGGGCAACTGTCGGCGAGGGAACACCCAGCATTTAAGTCTGGCAACAATACTAATTTGTCGGGATTGAGAATTTTTGCGGTTTCAGCCATGAAATGAACTCCGGCAAACACTATGACATCGGCGCTGGTGTTGGCGGCTTTGCGGGCAAGTTCTAGGGAGTCGCCAATGAAGTCTGCGATGTCTTGAATCTCGGAGTCTTGGTAATAGTGGGCGAGAATGACGGCGTTCAACTCTTGTTTGAGGGCGTTAATTGCTGCAAACAAGTCGTCGGGCAGTCGGGTTTGAGTAAAGTAGGGAGCTGGTGCGGTGGTAAACACAGTTAGAATATTCCGGGGAAGGTGGCGAAGACAGCTAAAGTGTATTTTGAATTATAGTTGAATTTACCAAAAAGTGCTGGCTGTTCCGTGGCTCCCATCTAAAATCTCAAATCTCAAATCTAAAATTGGCTGGGGGAGTGTGCAAAAATTGGTCGCTGTTTCTTATGCTGATAATAAGAAGGGGCTAGGGATCGATCGCACATAACAAATGAAATGAACAAAGCTAAATCTATCAAAATTGCGGTGGTGGGGGATGTTCACGATAGCTGGGAACCTGAAGACGGCGAGGCCTTGAAGCATCTGGGCGTTGATTTGGTGCTGTTTGTGGGGGATTTTGGCAATGAGTCGGTGGAGGTGGTGCGGGCGATCGCCCAATTGGACATTCCGAAAGCAGCGGTGTTTGGGAACCACGACGCTTGGTACACGGCGACCGAGTGGGGCCGCAGTCAGTGCCCTTACGATCGCACTCAAGAAAATTGGGTACAGCAGCAGTTAGATTTAATGGGAGAAGCTCACGTCGGTTACGGGAAACGGGATTTTCCAGAATTGGGCGTAACAGTCGTGGGAAGCCGCCCGTTTACTTGGGGGGGTTCGGAGTGGAAGTACGGGGATTTTTACTCGGAGTGGTTTGGGGTAGAAAGTTTTGAGGAGTCGGCGCAGCGCATTGCAGGGGCTGCGGCTCAGGCGGACTGCGAAAATGTGATTTTTTTGGGTCACACCGGCCCGACGGGGTTGGGAGAGGCTCCTGAAGACCCCTGCGGGCGAGATTGGAAGCCGCTGGGAGGGGATTGGGGCGACCCAGATTTTGCCGAGGCGATCGATCGAACTCGGAGTTCGGGAAAGCACATACCTCTGGTAACTTTTGGTCATATGCACCACAAACTGCGGCACAAAAAGCATGAGTTGCGGAAGTCCCTGGAGGTGAGTGCGGAGGGTACAGTTTATTTGAATGCCGCCAGCGTACCGCGAATTGTCGAGAGAGAGTGCTCGAAACTGCGGAATTTCTCGATCGTCCTGCTGGAAAATGGAGCTGTGTCGGAAGTGTCTCTGGTTTGGCTGGGGGAGGATTTCGCAGTGGCCTTAGAACAAATTCTTTATCGGGGCGCTGAATCGGCAGCTATTTGTAGTTAGAGACAATTGCTGGTATGATAAATTAATGTATGCGCCCGGAGAGGTGGCAGAGTGGTCGAATGCGCTCGACTTGAAATCGAGTGTGGCAGTGATGTCACCGTGGGTTCAAATCCCACCCTCTCCGTTTTTGAGAAAATGCCTCAGTTGTGGGCGATCGCAACTTGGTCAGACACACCCGATTTCAATTGAGGGCCGTAAAGGCCGAGAGTCGATCGCTCAAACTCCCCTGCACTCAAATAACTCCAATTGCTGGAACTATCTTAGGGTTCCCAGGCTCACCCACCAACGCGGATGATTTTCCCTGTCTTCCAACAGGCTCCTCGGGCGTAATTTTATCCTGTTTTCGAGGGACTGCCGCTTTGTTTTCGGATATTTGCCCAATCCTCGGAAAAAGCGCCCAAAAGCAGCATCAACCTGTTTCAGCATTTGTTGCAAAACATGGTGATAGATTTCTCTATACCATCTTTGCAGTTTTCTCCTTCTGCTGCTAGTCCTCCAGAAAAAAAAACACCCCCGCAGGGGTGCTTGTTGCTTACCAGGTAAATTTTCTAGCCAACTGACTTAACTAAACCCTTCCTCATCGGCCGGGTCGCCGTAGGGGTCTTCGCTCGCCGGAGTCAGGTTGCCGTACTCTCCGTAGTCGGCCGGGTCGCCGTAGGGGTCTTCGCTCGCCGGAGTCAGGTTGCCGTACTCTCCGTACTGATCCGCCGGGTCGCCGTAGGGGTCTTCGCTGGCTGGAGTCAGGTTGCCGAACTGTCCGTAGTCTGCCGGGTCGCCGTAGGGATCTTCGCTGGCCGGACGCACGTTGCCGTACTGTCCGGGATTTGAGGCATCTTCGTAATTGCCGTCAGCATCGACTTGCTCGCCGTCTCCGAGGATCGCATCTTTTATATTCCGCAAAAATCCGTCTACCATGATAAAGTTCCTCTTTTTTATGTGTTGAAAAATGGCTATTTTAGATTGGGAATCCCAGATTTAATTCAAAATCACGGCAGCGGCAATCTAAAATCTCAAGTGGTTACCCTACTGTGCGGGAACAGGACTTGTAGCTTCCGGCAAGCCAGTAAGCTCTCGACCGGTTTTTTGGTTGTTGTAACCCTGGAATTCGCGGTAACGCGCTGCCTCGGACTCCGGAACTTTAATTCCTTCAGGCGGGGGCGTTACCCAAACCGCGCGATTCTGGGCATCGCGGTAGTAAACGCGACCGTTTTTGGAAAGGTAATGTTTTCCCTGCGGCCCCTTTTCTTGTTTATTTTTGTGCTGATTGTAGATGTAGTAAAGGGCCGCTGCTCCTACTAAAGTTATCCCTACTTTTTGAGCAGTGTTCAGTCCTTTTTTCGCTTGTGGCGAAGGAGTCGAGGCGCGATTAGTTTGCACTCCTCCAGCGCGGGTATTGTCAACAGGAGGCGGGGGAGGCGAACTTTGCTGGCTAGAACCGCAAGCACTGACAAAGGGAAAGGTAAGCAGCGTTGTCAGCAGCATTGCCATGAAGCGCGATCTTTTGGGTTCGGGGTAGACTTTATTCATTGCCGCTCCGAGTTCATTGGGATTGGAGGTGTGGTGTGTTTTGGCAGGGTTGAGGAACCTGAGCTGCTGCCAACAGTTTTGATAGTCAATTAATTTCTCAAACCATTTTGACAACACAAATAGTTGCTGAGAACTTACAACAGCGCAGGTACGGTATTGCTTTTCTATTCAATTATTATCCAATTTTTATAAGATTTCCTCCTTCTAGGGATATAAATAGAATTTTTTTTAAGTCAGCCCGCAGGTATATGCACGCTGCACCCGGGCGGGTAAAAGTAAATTCCGCAATCTGGGCAAATTTTTGGGGAAATTCTGGAGAGACCGATCGCCCTACTGTAGCAAGATATTAACCGCAAAACAAAGCTACGAAAGCTTTTCAGAATTTTTATGAAATTTAAAAATTTACTTACTGCTGCTTTGTCGATCGCAGTTATATTTACTGCGGTCAAGTATATGCCTGCGTCAACTCAACAAAACCAACTCAAGCAGTTACTGGAAACAAAGCAATGTCCAGAATGCAATTTCAGCAATGCCAACATGAAGGGACTTGACTTACAAGGATTTAACTTGCAGGGCGCGAACCTCGAAGGTGCTAATTTGTCTGGAGCCAAATTGGCAAATGCTAACCTAAAAAATGCTAATTTAAATAGAGCCAACCTGACCGGAGCTGATTTGGGCTGTAGCGGCATTACTTTCAACCTTGAGGCTAATGAACAAGGAGCAAATATGGATTTTAATGTCGGTGCCGTTCCCGAAAAGAATAACCCAGAAAATGCAGTAGTTGGTTTCAACATGAAAGCAACCGATCGCGGAGCCACAATGCGTTTCAATCTGCCGGGATGCGCTGGCTTGGAGAATGCTAGCTTGCAGGAAACTAAAATGCCAGATGGCAAAATTCATCCTTAGTCAGAGTAGCAAATACTGTATAAATCGAAACAAAACCGCCGCCTGAGAGACAGACAGCGGTTTTTTGAGCAACTAACTGCTGCCTAAAATTAGTGAGCAGAACCGTTGCCGTGATACTTGTCAGTATCGTAGAATCCGTTTTTTGTACCGAAGAACAGACAGCAAACGGTGAAAACTGCTGTCAAGACTGCTAAAACTAACTTAACGTCCATAATTTACCTGCTGTTGTTGAGTGAGTGGAAATACTCAAATTGTAGAATCTTTTTGGCTGGCGCGGCCATCTACCAGCGTAGCGCCGGATTTGCTGGGCTGTAGTCTGGTGCGGCAGTTTCCTGATGGCGAGACGATTCGGGGAATTATTGTCGAAACCGAAGCTTACGGCCCTGGAGACCCGGCTTGTCACGCTTACCGGCAGCGAACTCTTCGCAATGAGGTGATGTTCGGGCCAGCAGGTATGAGCTACGTTTACTTAATCTACGGGATGTATCACTGTTTTAACGTGGTGACGGATGCAGAGGGTGTTGCTAGTGCTGTGCTGATTCGAGCTTTGCAGTTAGATGCGCCTCCCAAAGAATTCGCTGGAATTCCCGAGAAGAAGCGATCGCGCCTCGCCGCCGGGCCTGGGAAACTGTGTAAGGTGCTGGAAATCGATCGAACTTTAAGCGGTTTTCCCTTGGGTTCCGGTCAACCGCTGCGGTTGGAACACCGGAGCGAACACTTTCAGCAAGCTGTGGAGGAGGGTACAATAAATTTTGTGCAAACTACGCGGATCGGGATTTCTCAAGGAATTGATTTGTCTTGGCGCTGGTATGTAGGGAACTCTAAGGCTGTGTCACAACTCTAGTAATGTCAAAGGTATCTGTGTAAATTTTGTCGCTTATCTTAGTGAAATTATGGCTTACTCTACTGAAAACCCGATCGTACAACTCAAAAAATGCCTCAGCCTGGTTCAGGATGTTAGCACTCACACCGAAGCCAACCGGGCTTTCGAGCAATTGTGCGGGATTATCGATGCTGAAAACCCAATGGCGGCGCAACTTTTGGAGATGCTGTGGGAAGAAGCAATTCTGGCGAGGCGATCGGCTTTATTTTGGCAGCAAATGAGCGATGTTGAGAAAGATATGGCTAATAGAATGATGGAAAATATGACGCAGATGCGGCAGAATTATTTGCG
Source organism: Microcoleus sp. AR_TQ3_B6 (assembly GCF_036702785.1). Taxonomy (NCBI): domain Bacteria; kingdom Bacillati; phylum Cyanobacteriota; class Cyanophyceae; order Oscillatoriales; family Microcoleaceae; genus Microcoleus; species Microcoleus sp. AR_TQ3_B6. The sequence continues at coordinate 53,604 of NZ_JAUBVJ010000055.1, forward strand.
GCTGATGCAGGAAATGTAGGAATTGGGAATGGGGCATCGGGCATCGGGCATGGGGAAATTGAGACTTGGCTCTGACGGAGTGACAACCCCGTCAGCTTGAGCATCTTTTCCCCTGTTTTTTCTAGGGGAGCGAGGAATTAAGGGGTAAAAATAGGTTGTCTTCGATGTGCGATCGGACTTCAGGTGAGACGTTACAACCACTGTTTAGGCATTCCATCAAAAATTTACTAGCCTGATAATACTGAACAAGCAATTCTTTTTGCGATTCTGTGAACTGCCAGTCCTGACCGATATCACGATACTGAATTATCACATCTCTTAAGTTTTTAGTCCACTCTAAACCATTATTTAGCCACCATTCCCTAAATATATCTCTATTTGAAACAGGTAAGGAATTTTTCAATTGTTCAATTGTTTCATTAAACTCAGAATTAGTATTTTCTTTGAGGAAATCGTCGAGAGTTCTAGTGATAGCATTGAGAATAAGATTAGGATTAATATTATTATTAATCGCTGTATTAGTAGCAATTGTTCTACTAATAGCAAGAGCACTTATATAGTCGATAGCAATATCTATGTCAGTTTTGGTGTTGATATCAATATCTAAGCCAGTGGCAATAGTGTTAGTGGTAGTAACCTCAATAAGGCTACCAATAGCGCTGCCAGCACAATCTGGGTCACTGGCGATAGCAATAGCGCGAGCGCGGGTAAGGTAAAAAAGACGAACGGCTGCTGGTTTGTAAGAAACATTAACTGAATTCGATTTCTTACTTACCCACCTGAGAAATTCCTGGAGTTTTTTATCAGTAATCATGAGCATATCAACTTGTTGCTTCATTAGTTGCAATAAGCTATCTGTTGCGGACAACATCTTAGAAGCCTGCAAAAATACTTTTCGCCAGCGTGGTTCAGTTATGTGAACGACGAGTTGCTGACAACCCTGTTGAGAGCTTACCAATTCCTCGGCAGTCAAATACTCTGGTGGAAAATTTCGATCAGAAAAAGAGGATTTTTTCCAGGTTTTTTTTACCAATAAGTCAGAGACAAGTTCAATATCAACTAAATCATCTGAAGGAGAGGATGCGATCGCCTTCTTACCATCAACGGCATCAAATACCTGTATTTTGTATCCATTTTGTTCTAACCATTGAGGAATATCCCGCCAATTTTTTAGGGTATTGAGTGGTTTTTTGGTCAGTTGTTCAACATACCGATATATTGTCTTACACAGGTCAGCTTCCACTCCTCTAGACTTTTTATATAGCTTTTCAGCCAGAAATGTTGAACCTTGATACAAAACTTTACATATCTAGATATAGTAAGACTAATCAGGTAAAAATTTCAACAAAA
>NZ_JAUBVJ010000056.1:0-54797 GCF_036702785.1 Microcoleus sp. AR_TQ3_B6
AGGTAGGCGCAGGGGAATAGCAGGATGCCAGACCAGCCTACGAAGACGAACCGATCGCGTTTGAGCCAGTCGTCGAGTACATCAAAGATGCCTCTTTCGTTCTGGGCGCGTCCGACTGCGATTGTCATAAAAAAAACTGGGTAAGTGGGAAACGAGCGTGTCTTCCGACCTGAAAGGAAAACAAGGCGGCGATTTCAATCGCCTTGAATTTTTCCCCTTTCGGGGTTGGAGGGGTATGGTTGATCCTCCGATGAGGTATGGTTGCCTCAGTCTCCCTTGCGGGGTAATGTTCGCCTCGACCTGGTTATAAAGGCTTGTTAGACCTGCGACACTGTTTCAGTGACTTTAAAACTGTTTAATCGCAGGTGACAGAGCCCAAAACTGGCGTCGCATTCGCCGGTGTCGTGACCTCAATAACGTCTCCTCTTGCGAGGGGTCTGGTCAGAACAGCTTGCAATTTCTTACAAGCTCAGTGGCCTTAGCCCTTAGTTCCTGACTGCGGTAAAATCCTTTTGCTTGTTAAAAAACTAAGGTTTCTAATTAAACTTAACATAAGTATATATTAGAAGTTCAGAATTTTTCAACATAATTAGCAGAAGTTGATACACAATGCCGATCGGTCGGTCGCGAGATCGTCAGCGAACCGTGACGCTCGGTGGGCTACTTGAATTAAAATTTGGCTTTAAGGCTGTTTAGTTTTATGACTGCAAAAACAACGACCTCGATCGATCCTGTCCTGCGCTACCAGGTTTTGGGCTCCCGCCGCTTCAGCAATTTCTGGTGGGGGACGATTGTCAGCATTGGAGGGACTGGTTTCCTGCTGTCGGGCCTTTCCAGCTACTTGCACGTGAACCTGCTGCCTTTTGCTGACCCGACTCAGCTTGTTTTCATCCCCCAAGGCATTGCGATGGGTTTCTACGGTGTCTGCGGCGTGCTGTTGGCGCTTTACCTGTGGCTGACTATTCTCCTTGATGTCGGCGGCGGTTACAACGAGTTCGATCGACAAACAGGTAACATTCGGATCTTTCGCTGGGGTTTTCCCGGCAAAAACCGCAAGCTTGATTTTACCTGCAAGATATCGGACGTGCAATCTGTGCGGGTGGACATTAAAGAAGGTCTCAATCCCCGCCGCAGTATTTATCTTAAGCTCAAAGACCGCCGTCAGTTTCCCCTGACTAGAGTCGGACAGCCGATTGCTTTGTCTGAAGTGGAAAATCAAGCGGCCGAATTGGCTCGATTTTTGCAAGTTCCCCTAGAAGGGCTTTAGGGATTTTTGATTTTTGATTGGTAAGGTCTCGTATGGTGCGCAATGCGCACCAATTCTATCAATATTGGGTGAGCACGAAGCGGTGCAAATTATCCCTGGTAAAGCGATAAATCTAGGGTGCGCATTGCGCACCTTACGTCATTGAATGAAAGTGAAAGTGAAAATACAAATGCAAATGCAAATCAAAATTCAGCGGTGGTTGTTCTCACTTTTAATAATTGGTGCGTTGTTTGTTGGGGGATGCGGTAGTTCCCCGGCTGCAAACTCCACTCCGACAGGGAATCCGGCGGGTGAAAGCATTTCTTTGTCTCCGTCTCCGTCTCCGGCTGTGGTAGCGGCGAGTTCGCAATTTAGCAATTTGCCACGCTTGGAAGGAAAAGCAACGGTGGTGATGACGGTTAAAGGTGCTCCTATTACGATCGAACTCGACGGCACAAATGCTCCAATTACTGCGGGCAATTTTGTCGATTTGGTTCAGAAGAAAGTCTACGACGGGCTGGTATTTCACCGAGTCGTGCGGGAACCTCAGCCTTTTGTAGTTCAGGGCGGCGACCCCCAGGGTAAAGACCCTAAATTCCCTGCGGCGCGGCTGGGAACTGGCGGTTTTATTGACCCGAAAACTTCTGCAGAACGCAGGATTCCTCTGGAAATTAAAGTTAAAGGTGCTGCAAATCCGACTTACAGCGCGACGCTACAAGAAGCTGGAATTAAAGAGAAACCCGTGTTGATACACAGTCGCGGGGCTGTGGCTATGGCTCGATCGCAGAGCCCTGATTCGGCTTCTTCTCAGTTTTACTTTACTTTGACTGATGTGCCGTTTTTGGACGGCAGCTATGCGGTTTTTGGGTACGTGAAGCAAGGGATGGATGTTGTTGATAAGATTGAAGCGGGCGATCGCATTGATTCGGCTACTGTTACTCAGGGTTTGGAAAATTTTAAGGCTGCTAGCTGAAGGTAGTCAACCAATTTTGGATTTGGGATTTTAGATTTTAGATTATCCCGGCGGGATCGATCCGATGGCTTGTAAATTCGGGATTTGAGATAAGGGAATTGGATTTTAGATTTTAGATTATCCCTTTTTAATCCCAAATCTAAAATCGTCTAGCCTGAGTCTTCTTTTAATCCAAAATCTAAAATCTAAAATCGGCTTAGGTATGGATATTGTTGTTACTGGAATTGGTCTTGTTTCGGCTTTAGGCCCTCTGGAAACGAGCTGGAAAAGACTGCTGTCTGGAGAATCGGGAATCGAGGAGAATCAACCTTTTTTAGAACTTGAACGGCGACCTTTGGCTTTAATTGGCACAAAACCTGCCGATTTAATAACTTTAATTCGGCAGATTTTAGCAGATGCTTTGCAAGATGCTAATTTGAGTTTGCCTTTGCCTGATTGCGGGATTGCGATCGGTTCTAGCCGAGGTTTCCAGGCAAATTTGGAACAATTGGCTAGCGTTGGCATTCGGCATTCGGCAGAAGAAAGAGGGCATTCGGCAGAAGAAAGCGGGAAGAAGAAAGAGGGAAGGACATTACCGATTTCAGATTACCAATTACGGATTCCCGATTCTCAATTCGTGAATTTTTTGCCTCACATGGGGGCGATGGCGGCGGCGAGGGCTATTGGCTCGACGGGGCCGGTGCTGGCGCCGATGGCTGCTTGTGCGACGGGCCTACAGTCGATAGCCCGTGCTGTTGATTTAATCCGCACTGGTGAGTGTCAGCGGGCGATCGCAGGTGCTGTGGAAGCGCCAATTACACCGCTGACTGTGGCTGGATTTAACCGGATGGGTGCTTTGGCAAACGCTGGGTGCTATCCCTTTGATGAAAATCGGGAAGGCTTTGTACTCGGTGAAGGCGGGGCTTTATTTGTATTAGAATCGGCAGAGTTGGCAAGCCGTCGCGGCGCTAAAATTTACGGTCGAGTTTCCGGTTTTGGCTTGACAAATGATGCTTGTCATGTTAATGCGCCGACTCTGGGAGGGAAAAGTGCGATCGCGGCGGTAAATCAATGTTTGAAACGCAGCAATTTAGCCGCAGTTGATATAGATTTTATTCATGCTCACGGTACTGCAACGGAGTTAAATGACCGACACGAAGCACTGTTAATTCAGAAATTGTTTCACCCCAGAGTTGCTGTTAGTTCGACTAAGGGGGCTACGGGTCATACTTTGGGAGCTTCGGGAGCTTTGGGCGCGGCTTTTTGTTTGATGAGTATTAAATATCAGATGTTGCCACCTGGCGCGGGAATGAAAAAACCGGCGTTTGAATTAGATTTTGTGCGCTGTGCGCGATCGGCTATTGTGAGAAATGCGGTTTGTTTGAGTTTTGGCTTTGGCGGGCAGAATGCTGCGATAGTTTTATCTGCCGAGCGTTAATTTTTGCCAACTCGGTCGATCGGCATTTAAATTGCACCATCTCTCTACAGTTAAAATTTTGTGGGGCGGGCCCTCCGGCTCGTCGGCCCCTCCAATTTAAATCAGAAAACAGTACCATATTTATGTATTTTAGTCAATTAGCTGAGAAATTTGGCGATCTTGCTGGTGCTGCTGTCCTAGTCGGGCTCTGCATCCCGACGCTGATCCTTGCGTCAAAGCCCGGGAGGCTAGAAAATAGAGGCAGATTAAAGCAGTATTGTATTTTATTAACGCACCGATGCTTATAAGCGAAAATTGAAGAAAGAAACTGTTTAAATTAAGCCTTAGGTATTTTCACATGGATCTGGCATCTCATCGATTTATGTCTTATTTTGAACCAGAGCAAGCTGCTCACCTTTGCCAAATAGCTATATTGGAGAGTTGTGATGAGGAAACGCTGGTTTTTGAAGAAGGAGAAAAAGCCGATTGTTTATATCTAGTTTTATCAGGTGAAGTCGAGTTTAGCAAGCGCATTGAAAACAATCAATATCAAACTATCGCTGTCGCTAAGGCCGACGCTTATTTTGGCGAACTCGGAGTTTTAGACGGCGAGCCTCGCAGTGCTAGAGCTGTGGCAGTTGCCGGCTCGACTTTTGCAAAAATAGATCGCGAAGAACTGATAAAAACTCTCCAGTCTGCTAAAGGTAGTTCGGTACTGGAAATGTTTAGTTTCATTATTCAAAAATTGCGGGATACCACGGACCAATATGTTGGCCAGTTCGTCCACAAACAAAAAATGGTATTGGTAGGAGAAATGGTGAGCACAATTATTCACGATTTTAAAAGTCCTTTTACGGGAATTAAACTTTCCAGCGAAATGCTAAAAGAAATGCACCCGGATGAGGAAAGTCAGGAGTGGTGCGAACTTATTCAATTGCAGGTTCAGCGAATGTTGGGGATGGCTGAAGAAGTATTAGAATTTTCGCGCGGCAATTCTGTATTAAATAAAAAACCCGTTAATCTAATCCAGACTTTGCAGCAGTTTGAAAAGTTGAACAGAGTTTATTTTCAGGCGGCAAAAGTAGATTTGGTTGTACGGGTAACAGAAGTGATAGTCGAAGCGGATGAAAATAAGATTTTGCGCGTTTTGCAAAATTTAGTTGGGAATGCTGTTGAAGCTTTTAGCGGGCGCGGAGGTCTGGTAGAGATTGCTGTGACGCAAAGTGAGGAGTGGGCAGAAATTACCATTTACGATAACGGGCCGGGCATTCCCAACGAAATTAAGGAAAAGTTATTTGAACCTTTTGTGACTTATGGCAAGCGGACTGGTACTGGGTTGGGAACGGCGATTGCTAAGTCGATTGTTGATGCTCACAAAGGGGAAATTACTTATGAGTCGGAGGAGAACAAAGGCACAACTTTTTACATCCGCTTGCCGAAAATTAGGGCTTTAGCAGAGCAAGTTTAATTAGGTAGGCAGATATATACGATTGACTTTCTCACCCTTGCCTCAGAAACTGGGTTTATGAGTATATCTTCTGTTACCAAACAATATTTTTCTAAGAAACCGGGTTGAAAAGCGTAAGTCCTAATACTGTGTAGCGATTTGCAGAATCAAGTAGAATTGAATTAACGCAACGCTAAAAATCTGATGCCAGTTACTATTCAAACCTTACCCACAGAAGTTATCGATTTAATTGCCGCAGGCGAAGTGATTGACTCGATCGCCTCCGCGGTACGAGAATTAGTTGAAAATTCTCTGGATGCTGGCGCAACTCGCATCGTTGTTTCAGTCTGGCCCGAACAGTGGCGGGTGCAAGTTGCAGATAATGGTACAGGAATGGATCTGGAAAATTTGCAGCAGGCCGCTTCGCCTCACAGTACGAGCAAAATTACCACTGAAGCTGACCTTTACAAAATTGCTACTTTGGGATTTCGCGGGGAAGCTTTGCACAGTTTAGCTCAGTTGGGCTGTTTGGAGGTTTTGAGCCGATCGAATGATTTGGGATTGGGCGATTTTTGGGAAAATCGAGAGTCGGCGCCAAACCCCCCCAGCTCATCATTGTTAAAGGGGGGAATCCAAAATGCTCGATCGGGCTGGCGGGTGGTTTACAATAACGCAGGCGAAGCTGTGGAGGTGGAAACAGCGGCGATCGCTCCGGGTACGGTGGTGACTGTTGATAATTTGTTTGGCAATTGGCCTGTGCGTCGCAGTTTTTTGTCGGCGGCACAGCAAATGCGATCGATACAATCAATCCTTCAGCAAATTGCTATTTGTCACCCACACGTTAATTGGCAGTTGCGCCAAGGAAATACCCCTTGTTTGCACGTAACTCCTGGTAGCACAGCAGAACATATTTTACCTCAATTTGTGCGCGGCGTGCGAGCGAGCGATTTGCAGTATTTAAAGTTAGATTTGCCGGCGAGTCCTGAAAATCAGAAAGCAGCAAATTTATTGGTAGAAACTCAACTTGTTGGATCGGCAATTAATCACAATTACCAATTACCGCTTGCCAGTTCCCAATTCCAAATGCCTAATTCCCAGTTTTTAGAATTAGTAATTGGTTTGCCCGATCGCTGTCACCGCAGACGGCCGGATTGGGTGAAGGTGGGGGTGAACCGGCGAGTTGTGCGATCGCCCGAATTAGAGCAAACTATTCTCAGCGCCTTTGCTCGTACTTGTCCGCGCGATCGCTACCCCGTGTGTTTTGTTCACCTGCAAATCTCCCCCCTGTCCATCGACTGGAACCGCCACCCGGCTAAAGTTGAAATTTATCTGCACGATCCGAGTTTTTGGCAAGCACAAGTTAGCGCGGCAATTGCTCGTGCTTTGCATTTAAACGATGAAGTTTTGCCGCCTGCCCCAATTCCCGATCGAGTGGGAAAATTACTGAAGGCATCGGAACAAAAAAGTGCTTACAGTGTCGGGATTTCGGCTGGGCAGAATCATAAAGGTGCCGAACCGGAAAAAGCTAATCAAATAGGATTGATGGAATTGAGGGCGATCGCTCAAGTTCACAATACTTACATTGTTGCCGAACATTCCAGCGGTATGTGGTTGGTGGAACAACACATCGCTCACGAGCGCGTTTTGTACGAGCAATTGTGCGCGGCTTGGCAGCTAAAATCTATCGAAAAACCCGTGATTCTCAGTCAATTATCTGCGCTGCAAATTGAAAATTTATCCCGCTTGGGTTTGTCCGTAGAAACTTTTGGCGAACAGCTATGGGCCGCCCGCGAAGTTCCTGAGTTGTTAGCCGATCGCGATGACTGTGCGGATGCGCTTTTTGAACTCAGTAAGGTCGCAGATTTGCAAGCTGCTCAAGTTGCTACTGCTTGTCGCAGCGCTATGCGCAACGGTACTCCTTTGAGTCTTTCCCAAATGCAAAATTTGTTGGATGAATGGCAGCAAACTCGCAATCCGCGCACTTGTCCTCACGGCCGCCCTATCTATTTTGCTTTGGAAGAATCGACTCTGGCTCGGATTTTTCGCCGCAGTTGGGTGATTGGTAAAAGTCACGGGATTTGAAAGTTAAAAGTTAAGCTGTAAGGTGCGATTTATATACAGGAATGTTTTTTTGAACCGCAGAGGGCGCAGAGGACGCAGAGAGGAAGAGATGAGAGATGTTTGTGGGTTGAGGCTTTTAATGACCAAGAATTTCAAAGGTGGTACCCGCCACGTGATTTATCCGTGGAATCAATCCCTTTTCGAAAATCGAAAATCCTCAAGAAAGAGCATTTATCCGTGGCGTCAATCTAAAATCTCAAATTTCAAATCTAAAATCGATTGACTGTACAACTAGATATTAGGGCATGAAAATATGAGAAATATTGTTGTTTTATCGATTGTTTTGAATGTTATTTTGCTATCTGTTATTTTGATTTATGCAGGTAAGCGTGGCTATTTGGGCAGAACTTTGGTAATGGCTAATGCCAATTATTTAGAACTGCCAACTGACACGCTAAGTTCTCAGTCTTGGTGGCAAGATGAGGTACAATATCAAGTTGCTGTGACTCAGAACTCTCGGATAAAAACTTGTTTTTTGGGGGATTCGATCACTTCGATGCTGGGAAATACTCTGGGTGACAATTCTTTCAATTTTGCGATCGGCGGGATGAGTGCGATTTCTCAGTTGGAACAGCTTAAGTTTTTAACGGCTGCTAAGGTTAAGTGCGATCGAGCGATTATTGCGCTCGGTACAAATGATGCTATTTATAAAACTATGGACGAGCATTTTCTCAAAAATATGCAGCAAGTAATCGGGATTGTTAAGAATGAGCTGGGGGCGAAACAGGTGGTTTTGCTTCCGGCTTTTTACTCGACTTTTGAAGCCAGCCGCGATGTCAGTATGGCGGCTCCTATCAACAGAGTCGATCGGTTTAATCAGTTGATTCGTCAAGTTGCTGTTGTCGAAAAGTTATCTGTTGATGATGCAGCCGTGCAGCCGTTATTTGAGGGCAAAGCTTTGAAGGCTAATTTGACATCGGATGGCGTTCACCTCAATCTCGATGGCAAAAAAATCTATCGTGAAGGTTTATTAAAGATAGTGGCTGATTTAGATAGAAAAAATTAAAGTATATTATTATTGAAATAATCTACTTTTTTTCATTTTTTTTAGCAACAGGCGAGATGCCTGTTCCCCAAAAAAAAATTGCCTGTTCATGATATTGCTACAAAATGTCAATAAAAATCAAATAAATCATAAATATGGATTTTCCCAGAGCGCGACAACTCTTTTATCAAGAAATAAATCAGCCGGATGGCTCGATTGACCTGGCGAAAGCTGCCCTTTACATGGCTTTGGAAGAATATCCAAATTTAGAGCCCGAGGAGTATCTCAACGCTCTCGACACGATCGCAGATGAAGTGCGCTCGCGCCTGCCGGCACAGAATTATCCGCTGCGGATCATTCAAAGTATTAACAGCTATTTATACGGAGAGTTGCAGTTTGCGGGCAATGATGCGGATTATTACGACCCCCGCAATAGCTTTTTGAATGAAGTGATCGATCGGCGTACTGGTATTCCCATCTCTTTATCTTTGGTTTATTTGGAGGTTGCTAAGCGGATTGATTTTCCGATGGTCGGAATTGGGATGCCGGGACATTTTTTAATTAGACCCGATTTTGAAGAGGCTGGCATTTTTGTTGATGCGTTTAACGGCGGCGAGATATTATTTCCTGAAGATTGTCAAGCCAGACTTTCTCAAATTTACGGTCAACCTATGGAGTTGCAGCCGGCTTTTCTCGCTCCGGTACGTCCCCGGCACTTGTTGGGGCGAATGCTGGGAAATCTGAAGGCGATTTACTTGCAACAGCGAGATGCTTTGAGGGTGCTTTTGGCGATCGAACGGATTTTGCTGCTGTTTCCCGAGGCCCTAGGGGAACGGCGCGATCGCGGAATTCTCTACTATCAACTTGGCCGCTTGGTAGAGGCGCGCCACGATTTGGAACTATACCTGAGAAATGCTCCGAATGCTCCTGATGCTGCTACAATTCGCCAATTGGTCGATGGGATCGATCGGGATATGTGAACTTAAATTCGCTATATATCGCACACTATAAGAGGTGAAAGCGACACTTAATAAACGGCTGCCCCACGGGCCCATGTCGCTTTTATAAGTTTTGCAAAGCTTTATAAAATTGTCAAATATCATAATTTAACATAGAAATAATCAATTAACACCTATCTTTTGATAGGTTAAATTTGCTTGACAGGACTGTAAAATCATAGGTCATTTACGGAAATCCCCAGTCCGCTTTCCCAACTGATACCTGCAGAGACGATCGATCGAAAAAGTATTTTGACCTCAAGAGGCACAAACCCATGAATTTTCAGTTTCCACAACGTTATCTCAACGGAATGCAACCGCAGTCAGCCCATTTAACCACAAGAATGTCAAAGTCTTTATCATTAGGTTTGGCGCTTTTGCTGGGAACAAGTGCAGTATTTCTGAGCAGTGGCAAAGCTTTGGCGTTAGACAATGTTACCGTAAAATACGGTGCTATTGACGTAACATTACCTATGAACGACTTGCAAAGCTTGGCACAAACCGGCAAAGCATCATCTCAACTGCAAAGCGTTCTGAGTCTTGCGAAACAAACTCCCGAGTCGATGCGCGAAATATTAACGCGAGAAGTGCCTTTAGATTCCCAATTAGTAGGGCGGTTGGCAAATACTTATTTTGGGGAACTTGTTTTCAAACAATTGGGCGAGGTTGCTTATACGCCGGCAACTCGGACTCAAAGCGCGTCGGCACTGCGCGATGCTTTAGTTGCAGCTTCCAAAGATGGCAAAATATCACTGGTGGAAGTGATGCAAAATTACACCCCTGCGGCCTTAGAAGTTGACGGGAATCAAGCTATGGCTATCTACCAGCGAGTGATTAAAGACGTGCAAGATTTGCAAGCTATGTATCAGAATTCCCCGGCTTTGCAAAGTACGGCTGGTCAAGCTATTAATTCGGCGAGACAAGCGATTTGTCAGCCCAATCCATCGGGAATGTCGAAGTAAATAACTGAAGTTGCAGGGAATTGGTAATTGGGAATTGGGAATTGGTGCTTTTTTTCCTTTGAGTTCTGAGTTTTCAGCTATTACCAATTACTCATTACCCATTACCAATTACCCATGATCCATTACCCATTACCCATTTTTTGAGAGAGTTGCTCGGCTACCCGCTTAAGTCGGCGCAGTTGGTCTTTCATATCTTTCTGCGTCCAAGGGGCTGCAAAGTTATTGAAACCAAATCTAATTAAACGATTGGGAATTTGAAATTCAAAGCGGTTAATTAAGAGAGTTCCCTGGATTTGGGGCTGGCATTCCCAACGATCGCATCCTTTGAAAAATCCGTCAAACCCCCACACAATTAAACCGGGTTGTCGCTCCAACACCACACTCTCTAAAGTGGGTTGCAAAACCGGAATTTTTATGATAAATAAGCTGCGACTTCCTACAGCAGTATCCCATTCGCCCTCGGGATCGCAACGCAGCAGGGGATTGAGCCACTTGTGCATCAAAGTGCGATCGACTATACACCGCTCGACCAAGGTAGCAGCAGCGCGAATTTCAATGGATTGCTCGAAAACTTGACGAATTGACATGAGAACCTGCAACAACGAGGGTATTACAAAACTTTGTTTACTTTATAGTCCTTTATTTACTTGTACCGTCAATTTTTCCAGAAATTAAAAGATTGACACACTCATAAATACAGTGTATCATCTTGAATTAAAGTATATATACCGATTATGCAGTTAGTCAAAAGGCACGTCATTAAACCAAATCATAGGTTTTATCGAGAAGCCGATAGACTGTCTTGGCTGTGCAAAAATCTTTACAATAGCGCTAACTACATCTACCGTCAAAACTTTTTCGCCAGCCAACAAACAAACGCTCTGGCTGTCGATCGCGGGTTCAAAACAAGTCCTGATTACAAAGCACTGCCCGCAAAGGTAGCACAAAGCACGCTCGGCTTACTCCTAAAAGCAGGGACTAGCTACGATCGGGCGGTGCGAAACTATCAGGAAGACCCAACTAAATTTAAAGCCGCACCGAAAATCCCTCATTATAAAGGTTCGCGAGATCGAAAAAGAGAAGAGGGACGCTATGTAGTTGTATTTAATTGTCAAGCGGTCCGCAAAAGAGCCTTTAAAAAAGGATACGCTCGCCCCTCTGGGACTAATATTTGGTTGCCCTCAAAAGTCACCTCGATTCTGGAAATCCGCATTGTTCCCAAGGTAGGTTGTTATGTTGTCGAGGTGGTCTATGAAAAGTTAGAACAGCCTTTACAAGTTAATCAGAGGGTAGCGGCAGATTTAGGATTAAACAATCTGGCAACATTAACCTACAATGTTCCTGGGCTAGTACCGACAATCTTCGACGGACGGGCGGTTAAGTCAACCAATCAATACTGCAATCAAGTTTCATCGGTATTGAAATCATTGCTGCCCGCCGCCCAAAAAACCAGTATAAAACTCGCAAAATTGTGGCACAAGCGTAACTGTAAAGTGGATTACTACCTCCACATGACGAGTTCCGCAATTATTAAAGAACTCGTCAATCATCAAATTGGCTTGCTGGCTATAGGCTGGAAACAGGATTTCAAAGATGGGATTAAGACGGGCAAGGTTAACAATCAAAATTTTGCCTGCATTCCCCATCGCCGATTCGTGCAAATGTTGCAGTACAAAGGACAAATTGTGGGAATTAAAGTTGTGTTAGTAGAGGAGAGGAGAGTTACACATCCAAATGTTCAGCCTGGGATTGGGAACCAATCCAACAACATTCCGACTACATAGGCAGTAAAGTAAAAAGAGGATTGTTCAAAACCAAAACAGGACGCTTCATAAATGCCGATGTAAACGGTTCTTTGAATATTGGTCCAAAAGCTGTCGAAGATGGTTTATCCCTAATTCGAGAGAGGGTTTTGTAGTTAGCCCAGTACGATTAAAAGCGTACAAACATTAAATTTAGATGATGTCTAGATTTTTTGGAACTATTATTAAAGTTTCGTCTTTTCCCTGTCAAATCTGACGTTAACCCGAGAAAAAAATGAATGAAACTTGGCAAGAGATAACTCAACCGATATCGGATCCAATAGCGGCTTTGTCCGATCGCATTTTGGCACAAGCCCAGTCCGGGAATCCGCTGACAGATGCGGAACGCGGATTTAACAATTTCATTCAGGGATCAAACCTGGAAAATCTCCTCTGGGCCGTCGGTATCCTGCTAGTTGGCTTGATAGTATCAGCCCTCGTCTCATCTGTAGTGGGGGGATTGCTCAAGAAGACTACGATCGACAACCGACTGGCTGCTTGGATTACCGGCCGCCCGGAGGGGGGACCAGGAGCCCCGCAAGTGGAAAAATGGATTTCCGCAGCGGTATTCTGGATCATTTTTATCTTTTTCCTGGTTGCCTTTTTCAACCGGCTCAATCTAACGGCCGTCTCGCAACCGCTCAATACTTTTCTCAATCAAATAGCGAATTTCTTGCCGAAGTTGGCCGCCGCGCTAATTTGGTTGGGGATTGCTTGGGTGTTGGCAACAGTCGCCAAAATGGCCGTATCGCGAGTGATGCGGACTTTTAGCGTGGACGAGCGCTTGAATCAGGAGGTGGGCACTGCGCCTACGGAGCGCCCTTTGCTGCTGAGCGATACTGTGGCGAATGCGCTGTACTGGTTCATCTTTCTGCTGTTTTTGCCGCTGATTCTGGAAGCGCTGCAATTGCAGCAGGCTCTGCTGCCTGTTAATAATTTGCTCAACCAAATTCTGGCGGCAATTCCGAAAATTCTGGAAGCTGTGCTGATTGGGTTTGTGGGCTGGCTGCTGGCTATGGTGGTGCGGCGGATTGTCACGAATCTGTTGGCTGCTGCTGGGGCGGACGGTTTGGGCGCTCGGTTTGGAATTTCGCGGAGTACGGGCGGACAATCGCTGTCGTGGATTGTCGGGACGATCGTCTATGTTTTGATTTTGATTCCAACGGCGATCGCAGCTCTCAACGCTTTGGACATTCAGGCGATTTCCCAGCCTGCAGTCGCGATGCTCAACGACATTTTGAGCGCGGTTCCCAAAATCTTCACGGCAGGGCTAATTCTGGCGGTTGCTTACATTTTGGGGCGTTGGGTAGGCGATTTGGTGACTAATATCCTGAGGGGAATTGGCTTTAACAATGTCTTTTCTTGGTTGGGAGTGCAGCCGAAGCAGCCGCTTCGGCTAACGCCGAGTTCGATCGATCCGGACGCAACAGTTCTTCAGGAACCGGAACTTCCGGCGCGCACGCCTTCGGAATTTGTCGGCATTGTGGTGCAGGTGGGCATCATGCTGTTTGCTGTGGTGGCGGCTACCGACGTGCTGCGGATTCCAGCGCTGACGGCGATTGTCAGCGGTATTGTCCTGGTTGCAGGTAGGGTGCTTTCGGGCTTGGTGGTATTTGCGATCGGCTTGTATTTGGCGAATCTGGCCTTTAGCTTGATTGCCAGCTCTGGAACTCGCCAAGCGCGGCTTTTGGGCCAAGCGGCTCGGATCGCAATTATTGCCTTTGTTTCGGCCTTGGCGCTGCAACAAATGGGCATTGGCAGCGATATTGTGAATTTGGCTTTCGGGCTGCTGCTCGGGGCGATCGCAGTTGGCATTGCTCTAGCTTTTGGTTTGGGCGGGCGCGAGATTGCGGCCGACCAAATTCGCGAATGGTTAGCGTCGTTTAAACAAGATAAGACGCCGCGTTTGTAACTCTATAAAAAGGCGTTTGCACTTGACAAACGCCTTTTTTTTGTCAGTTGTCAGTTGTCAATTGTCATTCAAGACGGTCAGAATTTTCTCAGTCATCGTTTTTTTAGAGCTAGTGCTACAATCGAATTAGCGAGAACTAAGGAGGCTTAAACTGTGACAGTTTTAACTTCTATCGAACAAGAAGAAATTGAATATCCCAGCAGCGACGGAGAACCGATGGCGGAAAGCGACATCACGCGCGATTACATGACTTACGGCGTGGAAGCTCTGAAGCTGCACTTTCAAGGGCGATCGGATGTCTACGTGTCAGCAAATTCTTTGGTTTATTACGAAGAAGGTAACAAAGCAGCAGTAGTTGCTCCCGATATCTATGTAGTATTTGGAGTCAGAAAACGCCAGAGAGATAACTACAAAATCTGGAAAGAAGCAGGGATAGCACCGCAGTTTGTCTTAGAAATAACATCTGAAACAACTCAAGATGTAGACCAAGAAACCAAACCAGAAACTTATCGAAGTTTGGGAGTAAAGGAATACTTTCAGTACGATCCGTCTGGGGATTATCTGAATCCGATACTGCAAGGAGTGCGTTTAGTCAACAACCAGTACGAGCCGATTCCCGTCAATAATATCGCCTTCGATTCGCTGTGGCTGTACAGCGAAGTATTGGGACTGGAATTGCACTTAGTCTCTGGAGAATTGAGGTTTAGAAATCCTCAAACAGGAGAGTTTCTGAAGACTTACCAGCAATCTGAACAAGCACGGCTGGCGGCGGAACAAGCACAAATGGCGGCAGAATCAGCCTTACGATCGCTCGTTTCTCAACTGTTAAATTCGGGCATGAATTTAGAACAAGTCGCACAAATGATGAATTTATCGACATTGGAAGTACAGCGATTAGTAGGAGGAAATGAATGAGCGATCGCCTGCTTTCTACCTTCAGATTACAGCCTCGGATCGACAGGTTCGCTCTCCATCGCTAAAACTCCGAAAACGCACTCGTGAACTCGTCTCAATGGAGCACCCGCAACAAATCTCTCCAATGCTTCTACACCGAGAGCAAACTCTCGCAACGCCAAAGAACGCTTGCCGGAAAGTCCGCGCGATCGCAATCTTTCTAAATTTGCAGGCAAAGAATATTCCTGACCGTAAATAATTCGCAAATACTCTTTTCCGCGACATTTTACCGCAGGCTGTACGAGTCCTTTGCTATTTTTCACAATAAAATCCATTGGTTTAACAACCATTCCTTCGCCTCCCCCCGCCGTCAGTTTTTCCCACCATTGAATCCCCGCCAATTGGCTGTCAACATCGGCAATTTCAACTATTTTGTATTCAGTAGCTAACAGAAATTCAGGGTCAGCTTGACAAATTTGTGAAATCTGTTCCATGTGCCAACAGTGATTTTTGTCAGTGTGAACTGTTCCCTCGGTTGCCAAGATGTGGAAAGGCGCTAATTTGAGGTCCAAGAGCGATTTCACTGGCCAGCAGTAGCGCTGGTAGGCCTTAACATAGCGATCGGCTAGTTCGGCTCGCTCTTGGTAGCTGGTTAGCAAAGAATTAATTTCAACTCCCCGCTGGTTTGCCTGTTCTAAGTTCTTAATCGCCTCCGCAAACCCGTGACGAGATGCTGTTCCCACGGGGGCGTATTGCTCTTTCAATAAACCTTGTGCTTTGGCTGACCAAGGCATTAATTCGCAGTCCAAACACACCCAATCCGTTTGAAATTTTTCCCAAAAATTGCTCGCAGTGAGAGCGACATTTACTCGCGCTAAAAATTCTCTTTCTAAGGTAGAATGATCGAAAAAATGCCGTCCCGTGCGGGTGTAGCAAATGCCCATACTCTCGCTGAGAATGCCAAAGCGGCGTAAAGCTGCCGGTGCGTCGCGGCAAACAATCGCAACTGCACGGGAACCCATGTGCTTTTCTTCGCACACAACTGTCGATATGCCCTGCTGTTGGTAGTAGCTAAATGCTTCGGCTGGATGTTCTAAAAGTCCTGGTTCGTTGGAGGTAGCAGCGGGAGACATTGTGGGCGGTAAATAAATCAGCCATTTGGGATTGGCTGCAAACCGACTCATTACTTCTAGGGCTGCGATCGCATTTTCTTCTTTAATCGTAATGTTACGTTGCAGGCGAGTTGAAATAATGCGTTTTCCGAGTACGTCGCTAATGTCCAGTACGTCATCAAACTGCTGTTGGGCGGTGAGATTCACGGCCGCCAAACCGCTATTGATAACGGGTGAATTCATGTCTTTATTGTTAAGTGGAGTGGGGCTGTCTTGAAAGGAGATCGGTTTGGCAGGTTCGCAGTAAATTCTAGCAGCAGGAACGCTGACAAATTCTCTTTCGGGATACCGCAAAGCTGTTAGTTTGCCCCCGAAAACGCAGCCGGTGTCAATATCAACAGTATTGTTCAACCATTCTGTTTCGGGAACGGGGGTGTGTCCGTAAACAACCGCTGCCTGACCTCGATATTCGGCGGCCCAATTGTAGCGGACGGGCAAGCCGAATTCATCGATTTCGCCAGTTGTTTCTCCGTACAAGGCGAAATCTCGAATGCGGCGCGATGCGCGTCCCTGAAATTCAGCTTTCATCCCGGCGTGGGCGACGACTAATTTTCCGCCATCGAGGACGTAATGCCCAGTCAAACTATCTAAAAATTGGCTAATTTCTCCTACTGCTGATTCGCGCGATTCATCGGGTAAAGCGGCAATTTCTGCTAAGGTTTGTTCGAGTCCGTGGTTGATTTTGACATTTTTGCCGCTGAGTTTTCGCAGCAGTTTGATGTCGTGATTTCCAGGCACGCACAAAGCTGTTTCTGCGAGTACCATGTTTCGCACGAGTTTGAGGGTGTCGAGAATGCGCGGGCCCCGATCGACCAAATCGCCCAAAAACACGGCTTTACGCCCTTCTGGGTGCGCGTAGGTGGGAAAATTCCCCAAATTGGATTCGCTGGATTTTTCGATAATTTGATAGCCCAACTGTTGCAGCAATTGTTCCAATTCGTCGCAGCATCCGTGAACGTCGCCGATGATGTCAAAAGGGCCGCAGTCGCCTTTGCGGTTGTTCCACAGCGGTTGTCTTTCGACTTCCACCGCCTCGATTTCCTCTGGGGAACGGAGGACGTAAACGTAGCGAAATCCTTCGCGATCGAGATTTCGGAGCGATTTGCGCAAACTTTGGACGTGCCGCCGAACTACGTGATTTCCAAAATTGCGGTTTGGACGTTGTTGATTGCGATCGGCACACAATTTTTCTGGCAAATCTAGCACAATAGCAACCAAAAAGCAATGGTATTTTCGGGCTAATTCCACCAAATATTTGCGGCTTTCCGGCTGAACATTGGTGGCATCAATCACAGTTAGCTTACCTGCGGCCAGACGTTTAGCAGCGATTAAATGCAATACTTCAAAAGCATCAGCGGTCGCCGCTTGATTGTTTTCGTCATCGGAAACCAGACCCCGGCAGTAATCCGAGGAAATGATTTCTGTAGGTAGGAAATGCTGCTGCGCAAAGGTGGATTTGCCGGAACCGGATGCACCGATGAGAACGACTAAAGATAGTTCTGGAAGCGTAATTTTCATTGTTTAATAACATAGATTTTTTACTCGTTACTCGTTACCAGGATATTCCTGGTAACGCAGATCCAGAGGCTCTGCCTCGAATTCTCATCGAACGAAAGCGAGGCAGAGCCTCTGGGCATCGGTTCCCAGGAATATCCTGGAAGTTAAACGACTAGGGATAGTTCTGGAAGCGTAATTTTCATTTAATATTATTATTCAGCAAACATCTCTACCAAAGTATCTAAAACTTCTTTTTGTTCGTCAGCGCTGATTTGACCGAGATATTTAACTAATCGATTTTTGTCAAATGTCCGCATTTGATCGAGGACGATTTGCCCATCTTTGCCTTGAAAATGACAAACTATGCGGCTGGGATATGGTTGCCCCTTCGTTGTCATTGGAGCAATGATGACAGTGGCAATGCGCTTATTCATCTCATCTGGTGAAATCACCAAACAAGGTCTAGTTTTCTGAATTTCACTGCCAACAGTAGGATCAAGGTTAACTAAAAAAACATCAAAACGTTTGATTACCATTGCCACTCAAGCTCTTCCCACTCCGTAGTGGTGACATCATCAAGAAGGATATCATCATGTTGCTCTGCCATTTTTGCGAACGCTTCCTCCCAGCCGGCACGCGGTTTTGGGGCTGCACGAATGACGATTCGATCGCCGTGAACTTCGATTTCTACTGCTTCGCTAATACCAATTTGCTCTAACAAAGATTTGGGAATGCGAATGCCCTGAGAACTGTCAATTTCAACGATCTGGGTTTGAATAGATTTACTCATAGCGTCAGCCGGCATTTTTCCAAGTTTAACTATATTGTAAGCACAAACAGACTGTGGGTATTATTTGCACTGGGCGAAAATTGCCATTTGCGTAGGCGAACCTACTTCTAAATCTTCAGTTCCCACACAACGAAACTCTACCCGACAGCCAAACCGTTCGGCAACCCCATTCGCCCAAGTCTGAAACTCTGCCCTTGTCCACTCAAAGCGGTGATCCCGGTGGCGAAATTTGCCCGCCGGCAAGTTTTCAAACCTAACGTTATATTCAATATTTGGAGTTGTGACGATCGCACTTTTGGGTCGGATAAATTCAAACAAAACCCGTTCAAAAGCAGCTAACCGTTCTAAATCCAGATGTTCGATCACTTCAATTACCGCCGCCGCATCAAAACCACTCAAGCGGCTGTCCCGATAAATCAGCGAACTTTGAATTAGTTGAATCCGAGATTGCTGTGCGGGAGACAATCGATCTATCTGCAAACGTTCCCTGGCAAGTTCCAAGGCCCGAAAGGACACATCGACGCCTGTAATTTGTTCGATCGAGCTTTCTTGCAAAAGCAGTTTCAGCAGTTTTCCCTCACCGCAGCCCAAATCTACCACTCGCTTAGCACCACTTTGCTTTAAAACCTCCGCCACAGCTTCCAAACGCTGTTCGTTCAAGCTAATTCGCTGTTCTAAAACTTCCTCTTCTTGCTGATGAGAAACTTCGACATCCTCAGGGTCGATATCAGCTTCTTCTGCTAACTGTGCCACAGCAATGCGCGTCAGACGGCGCTGGCGTTTCAGATAGCGGTTAGCAATTTGTTCGCGCGCCGGATGCGCGTTCAACCAACCTTCGCCGTGACGCAATAACTTCTCGATTTCATCATCGCCCACCCAATAATGTTTATCGTCATCCAACACGGGAATTAGCACGTAAAGATGGCTTAACAAATCCGCCAAACGGACTGTATTTTGCAGTTCCACAGAAAAGTAAGGACTCGCGCCCCACTCGGGAAATTGCTCGTCAAGAATCAGGGGTTTTGCTGCGACTTGATAGCCAAGCGGCTCAAACATTTGCCGCAGGAACTTCTCGCCACCGCGACAGGGCAAAACCGCCAGATTAACTGTCAAAGGAATAGCTGTTTCTGCGAGTTCTGGGCGGTCTTTGCAGCGACCGGATAGAGCTGTACTAAAGACTTTGGCGAGGGCGACAGACAGAAACGAAGAGGCAACGTAGGGGCGATCGTTCACGTATTGTTCCAGAGGGCGATCGCCCGATTTCGACTTGCCCCGCACCAAACCAACCGGATCGACATCTAAGAGTAAAGCCGCCGTGCACCTTTCTGCATTTGCCTCTGGATAAAACACGCTGGCTTGCCCGAAAGTCATCGGAAAGGATTGATGGCGATCGGGATGTTTGTGCAGCAAATAACCCAAATCTGTAGCAGGTACGCGAGTTGTAGAGATGGTTAATAACATAAGCTATTAATTTTTTAAATTATCTGCGTTTATCTGTGTTTATCTGCTTTATATCTGCGGTCAAATAATTACCAAAACAATCAATGAAATTTCTGTTTTTCCACACTTCCCAAATCCAACTTAGCCCGCAACTCTTCCTTAATCCGATTTAAAATAGAATCCTCATCCAAAGAAGACAAAATCTTGCTCACCACAGCCTTTGGCCCATCATCTCCCCAAGAAGCACCATTAGCCAAATAAGCCTTAGTAACTTGACCGATACCGTAGGAAGAAACCCCCGCGATCGCAGCTTGCGTCGCCGCCACAGACAAATAAGGCCCTAAAGCCAAACCCCCCGTCGCCGGCGTCGCCAAACCCAACAATCCTTTCAACGAGCTCAAACCAAAATTAGCCAACAATTCGCCCGCAGTAATTCCCCCCATACTAATCGCAATCTTTTGCAGCAATTCCACCGCGCCCGCTTCCGTCATCGCAATGCCGTAAACTTTAGATAAAGTTAATATCATCACCACATCAATTACCGCACCGCTAAGAATATCAACTACAGTAATTGGATTAAGTGCGATCGCCACCGATTTCGTCATTACCGCGTTCCAGATAATGCGATTAGCCGCGTCATCTCGAATCTCCATTTTTCGCTGCACCAACTGCTCGTTAATATCCCCCGCACATAGCATCGTATTCAGCGCGACCAAAGATTTGCCTTCTCGGTCTAAAATCTCCAAAATCTTTAATTTTAAATCTTGCACTTGTGGCAAACTGCGAGTCATTTGCACGCCCATACTTCCGTCGGGACGGCGCACCGCCCTCGCCGTCAAAGGCGAAGCCGCCGCCATCACAATTTCATCTGGAGACAACAATTCTCTGACGCGATCGTCTCGAATTTTATGATAAATTGCCAGCCTGTCTGCATCAGGATACTGGTCAATTTTATTAAACACTAATAACATCGGTTTTCCGGCTTCCCGCAACTGCGAAAGTGCTGCGTATTCCACCTTTGTAATGTCGCCAGCAACTACAAACAAAATCAAATCTGCTTGTTTAGCAACGCGGCGGGCTAAAAGTTCGCGAGTTTCGCCGTCAACTTCATCTATTCCCGGAGTGTCGATTAATTCAACTTGCGACAAACGGTAAATAACTGGCGAAAGTCTATCGGGCAAATTCTCATCAATTCCCTCTCCGACATCCCACTGGCCGATAGTCGTCGTGCGAGTCACCCCGTGAGTCGGGCCAGTTTCAAACACATTTTGACCTAGCAGCGCGTTCAAAACCGAAGATTTTCCCCTTCCCACCATCCCAAACACAGCTATTTGCACGCAAGCGCGCTCTAGCTTGTCGAGCATTTTCTCCAACCCGCCAATTTCCGGCTCAAGTCCAGTTCGCTCTTGAACTGTCAAGTCGAGATTTTCTACTATATCTCGCAGAGCATCTTTAGCGTGGCGCAGGTTGAGTTCTGCCTGAATGTCTGCGAAGCTTAAAATTGTGTCATCTAATTCGCGATCGACATTTGAAAAATCCGAGGCTTCAGTCATCAAAACTATGGGTTTGAAACCCCGTCCTTTTAGGACGGCTTTACATTGAGTGGAATCCCCTTGCGGGGTTGGGGAGGTATGGTTGCCTCCCCGTCGGGATATGGTTGTCCCGTTCTCCTTGCGGAGTAAAGTTAGCTTCGCCAATGTTTAGTGAGCTTGTTAGGCTAAAAGCACTGTTCCAGTGACCTTAGAACTGTTTAACTTTCAGCGACAGAGCAAGGAACTAGCTACGCATTCCAGGGTGTCGTGACTCAAAAAACGTAGTCCGCCAAGGACTTAGGCTGGTCAGGATGGCTTTCTAGATTTCTCTTTCAAGCCTTATGCCTTTAGGCTAAGGTTCCTGACTTAAAGTTTCAACCGATATGATGCCATTCTAGCTTTTTCCGTCTGCTTTGTACATTAGGGCTACGGCAATGGCGTGTTTATAATCCGGGTAGGGAGACAGCAATGCTGTGTCCTAATCCGGGTAGGGAGACAGCAATGCTGTGTCCCTACAGATATCATGTAAAACCTGTTTAATTTACAACAATGATTAACCGCCTCCAAATCATAGCCAGTTATCCATTTCCTTTACGTGTAATAATTTTCCTATTAATCTTGCTAGCAATTTGGCTGCCGCTAGCAGCACCAATTTATCTCTTAGTTAAAGATAGCAACCTTGCAACTATTCTGACAATGGGATTGTTGTTTACTGAGTTTCTGTTTCTAGTGCCGCGCTGGGGAAAACAGGTTTACGGACAAACCCAATTACTCAAAAGTTACGGTTTAATCAATACGCGAAAAAACGGTTTTGAGCTTTTAATCGGATTGGCGATCGGGCTTTTGCTCACTTTCAGCTTATTTGCGGTGCAAGGGCTGTTCGGCTTAGTCGCGTGGCAAAATTCTGATAATTTGCCGAGAATCATCGCAGAAGGGCTATTAAGCGCCCTTGGAGTCGGTTTTGCCGAGGAGTTGGTATTCCGTGGTTGGTTGCTGGACGAGTTGCAGCGGGATTACAATTATAAAATATCTTTGTGGGCGAATAGCCTGGTGTTTGCCCTATCTCATTTTATCAAACCTGTTGCGGCTATGCTGGGGAGTTGGCCGCAGTTTCCGGGGTTGTTGTTGCTGGGTTTGAGTCTGGTTTGGGGTAAAAGATCGCGCCAAAATCGCCTCGGTTTGTCGATCGGGCTTCATGCAGGTTTAGTCTGGGGATATTACATAATTAACATCGGGCAGTTAGTGCGATATTCGGCATCTGTTCCCGACTGGGTGACAGGAGTTAACGGCAATCCGCTAGCTGGGGCCGTGGGGCTGTTGTTTTTGAGTGTCTTGGCTTTGGGAATGCGAAAAATGTCTGAACATTCCAAAGGTTTGTAATATATCCATAAAGTGCATCGCTGGTAGGGGCGGTGCCCCCGTGCCCGCCCTGATTTTTAGCAGAGCAACGCACCCTACAACTACTTAGGCTTATGTCTCAAAATTTTCAGATGATTAGCATTTCTGGTGAAATCATGGGCGGAACTCCTGTTTTTATTGGCACTAGGGTTCCTGTCCAAACACTTTTTGACTATTTAGAAGCCGGAGAGTCAATTGATGATTTTTTAGATGGATTCCCAACTGTAACTAGGGAGCAAGTAATTGCTCTGTTGGAAGTTCTTAGAAAACAATTGATCGCGATGGTGGCGTAGAATGAAGCTGATATTGGATGAGTGTATCGATCGCAGATTGGCAAAAGAGTTTGTGGGCTATGAGGTAAAAACAGTTCCACAGATGGGATGGGCAGGAATTAAAAATGGTCAACTTCTGGCTCTAGTAGAGGCAGAGTTTGATGTTTTTATTACGGTCGATCGCAACTTGTCATTTCAGCAAAATCTGCCACAGTTTAACATTGCTGTGGTTGTTTTGCAGGCTTCCTCTAACCGCTTGGCAGATTTGAAGCCGGTGGTGCCGAATATTTTGGCGATTTTAGCTAACGTAGTTAAAGGTCAAGCTACGGTTGTTAGTGCGTAAGGGCTATCGTTGCATCAACTCAATTTTGTAAAACAGAATAAAAGCATTGACAAAGTGACAGTGATTTTCCCAAACAAAACTTACGCACAGGTGGCCAGAAACCGGGTTTTTTGACGATAATCGTTCGCTGTACTCCACAGAAAGAGTAAAAAACCCGGTTTCTTTGTCGGGAGTGCATCTAGGAGTGCCAAAAATAAATCGAGTCACCAGAGACGACCAAAAAAGTGAAAAAGAAAAAAGAGTAAAGAGCAAAAGGGCAAAAGAGCAAAGAAGAGTCCTCACAGAGAAGACGGGGAGGAAGGGACAGCCAAAGCAACCGCTACACGAAAACCCCTGCTGCTGAACGAGTGGCCCGCAGAGCAGGGGTAGCGGAAGGCCGCACGGCAAATGACCGCATTGTCCATCCACGAACCTCCACGCAGCACTCGCCTATCAGATCCACTTGTTTCCCAAGCACTTCCGTCAGTCGGTGCACCGTTATAATCATCGTGCCCAACATCTTGACACCATTCCCAGACATTCCCGTGCATATCGTAAAGTCCAAAGCTATTAGGCGTAAAACGACCCACAGCAGTTGTTTTTTCACGATAGATTCCCTTCGGTGCAGCACCGTAAGGATAATTGCCACGATAATTAACTAAATTCGGGGTAACTGTTTCCCCAAAATAAAATGGAGTAGTTGTCCCAGCGCGACAAGCATATTCCCACTCCGCCTCACTAGGAAGGCGATAGCTGCTACCCGTCTTCTGAGATAATCTGGCACAAAATTCAACGGCATCATACCAAGAAACCCTTTCTACAGGTCGGTTTTTACCTATGAAGCCAGAAGGGTCAGGATCAAGGTCATACTGGATTTTAGGCAAATTAGCTACTGCTGCCCACTGTGCTTGAGTAATCGGGTATTTTCCCAGAAAAAACGGTTTGATTGTCACCTGATGTTGAGGTATTTCATTGTCACGACTTTGTGCTTCACTTCTTGCAGGTGCACCCATTTTGAAGCTGCCTTTGGGGATAGAAACCATTTCTAAAGTAACGCCATTGGCGATAGTTTCTGTAAAAACCTGTGCTTGACTTTGGCTGCGCTTGGTGATTTCCCCCTTATAATTCACTCTCACCGTTTCAAATTGAACTGTTTTTAGGGGATTTGACAATACTTTTACAGGTTGAGGCGATTTGTTCCCCAAACTTTGATACACAGTTGGTGTTGGTGGCGGTGGCGGTGTTGGTGGCGGTGTTGGTGGCGGTGTTGGTGGCGGTGGTGTTGGTGTTGGTGGCGGTGGTGTTGGCGGTGGTGTTGGTGTTGGTGTCGGTGGTGTTGGTGTTGGTGTTGGTGTTGGTGTTGGTGTCGGTGGTGTTGGCGGTGGTGTTGGTGTTGGTGTCGGTGGTGTTGGTGTTGGTGTCGGAGGCGGCGACAAAGATAAAATTGCTTGCAATGCTTGCTCTGCATTTTGATAGCGCTGACTGAAATGGTCGCGCACCATTTTATCTAACACATTTGCTAAATAATTGCTAACTTGCGCTTGATTTCGCCAAATAACTTCTCCCGTCTGCGGATCTTGTGGTAAGGTATCAGGAGGTTGACCAGTCAATGCTTGAATCCCAATCATCCCCACTGCATAAATATCGCTACACAGTTTAGGTTTGCCGTTCGCTTGTTCGCTGGGCATATAACCCGAAGTACCAATGCCAACGGTGAAGCGAGTTTGTCCTTGAGCATTAACAACCATTGTGCTAATTTCCTTGACAGCGCCAAAGTCAATCAAGACAATTTTACCATCTTGGCGACGCATTAAATTATCAGGTTTAAGATCGCGATGAATCACCTTTTGCCGATGAACAATTGCTAAAATTTCTAAGATATTGTGCAATAATGTAATAGTATATGATTCGCTTAATTTTTTACCTGGAATCAGTTCTTTCGTAAGGTCGTGTCCGGCGATAAAATCTTGCACCAAATAAAATTCCCCCTTTTCCTCAAAGTGGGCGGAAAGCTTGGGGATTTGGTCGTGTAGACTACCCAATTTATACAGAGTTTGGGCTTCCGTCTCGAATAAGCGTTTGGCAATTAGTAAAAGGTCAGGGTCAGCGTTTTGCGGTTTAAGATGTTTGACAACGCACTGGGGATGTCCGGGTAAGTCTAAATCTTTGGCTAGGTAGGTGTGACCAAAACCGCCTTTCCCCAAGAATTTGATAATTTGATAACGATGGCGGAGGGTACGACCCAGCATAGTTTTCAGGGAATGCAGTGGAAGTTAGGATCTATTGTCGCACAAGAGGAAATTAGATGCTTAAACTCAGAATCGTTTCCACAATTATACTGCTAGTTAGTGCCAGTTGTTCATCTCCCGCACAGGCGCAAAATCCCGCACCAATAAAGCAAAATAACTCTTTAGTTCAAGTCCAGCCAACCCGCGAACAAATTCTCAATGCTTGCGTGCAAAATCGCGCGGAAACTCTGCCAAATCCTTTTACCGACGTGCCATCAAATCACTGGGCTTACAAAGCTGTTTTGACGATGTATTATTGCGGCGCTTACCGAGAAGCAACGCCACCTACTTTAATTCAAGAATTGCTGCAATCAACACAAACACATTGATCATCCCGAATTTCATCTGCGTTAATCCGCGTTCATCTGCGGTAAAAAAAACAAAAACCGCAGATGTAAGGCAGATAAACACAGATAAACGCAGATAATTTCAAGATAATTTGGGAATGAGTGCAAGAGGTATATTTTTAAAACTCAGCCCGAACCGTAAACGAATAATCCCCACCAGGTTCAAGCTGATAATCCCACTTTTCCAGAAAGCGGTGCAGCGGTTCCTGAATCAATGCCCTACCCTGAGAAGGTTCAAGTATCAGTGTTTTTTCTGACGTGAAACGCCACTGAAACTGCCACTCAAAATTGCCGGCAGTCACTTCACCCTCAATCGTGCCTTTTTGCCAAGATTGGCCAGTAACCCGGACATATGCAGTTGTTTCAGGCAAACGTCTCGAACTCACCTTTTTGTTTCCGCGTTTGTTTCTGCAATTGTGCGACTATTGTAAAGACTCATGGCTTTTTCTACTCCTTGGTGCAGACTTAGTTCCACAGCTTCTACAACCAGTTTAAGCACTTTCTCTACTAACTGACTTTCCTCTGAGGAAAATTTTCCTAACACAAAGGAAATCGTATCTTTCTCATTTTTAGCAGCATCGTTTTGAGGTTTGCCGATGCCAATCCGCAAGCGGGGAAATTTGTCTGTGCCCAAATGAGAAATTGTCGATTTCATGCCGTTGTGTCCGCCGGCAGAACCGGCAAGCCGCATTCTCAATTTCCCGATCGGCAAATCCATATCATCGTATACTATTAATACCGACTCCGCAGGTATTTTGTACCAATCCGTCGCTGCCCGAATCGATTGGCCCGACAGATTCATGTAAGTAAGCGGTTTCAGCAAGCGGATTTTCTGTCCCCGCGGCCGGTTTCCCTCGCCAAATATGCCTTGAAATTTGCGATTTTCCGACAGGGAAATCTGCCAAGATTTAGCCAAGGCATCGACAGCATTAAAGCCTATGTTGTGTCGGGTGCGATCGTATTTCGGTTCGGGATTTCCCAACCCAACTATTAGCTGGGGAATTACTAACTCCGCTGGTGTTTCCGACTTCTGAGTGTTGTTCATTTAAGTGTCTGTGCTATCTTCCTTGGGCTTCGCCGCCGCGAGTTTTTCAGTTTCCGGTTTGCTGCTAGTGGCTGCTGCTTCTTCTAGCTGCTTGGCTTCCCGCGTGAATTCCGACTCAAACTCCCGCGAAGCGTCTTGAAAGCCCCGAATTGCTTTCCCCATACTCCTGCCGATTTCAGGTAATTTTTTCGGACCGAATACTAATAGGGCGATCGTAAAAATAACTGCCATTTCCGGCAAACCAATGCCAAAAATATTCATGGTTTTTCTCCTGCAATTTGTTTAGTTAATTACTATTTATTTAGGTAAAAAGTAATCGGAAGGGGTAAGGAAAAACGGGAAAACTTAGCTTTTACCCTTTCTCCTCAACCCTCAGCTTTTACTTTTAGCCTTACTGTTTTGCGATCAAATTTTAGCGGCCGAGACTCGACCAATCCACATCCACATTCTCCAGAATCAGCGAAGAGTTGTAGATTTGCAAAATAATCAACAAGAACACGAAAAACAGTCCAATGAACACGCTCATCAATAGCGTGGTTCCCCAGCCGGGGGCTACCTTGCCGTATTCTGAGTTAAGGGGTTTGAGTATATCTCCTAACCAAGTCCGTTGTGCCATAAGTCACCTGCAATGAATCTCTACAGAAAAGTTTGACATATTTCTACCGCTAATTGCGATCGCAATTTCTCAGAAATGCGGCAAGGCGACTGGGATTCGGGGGAGTGGGGGTTGGCTGTCATACCGTAGTGCGCCTAAAATCACTAGACTTTCAGACGGATTGTTATTTTTTGTAATATTATAGAGTGGAGCACTCATAATAGATCAAAAATATGGAACCCGCAGCAGTTCTCGGCATTTCTCTCGGTATGTGTCTGGTGGCAATCACTGGTTTCTCGATATACACGGCTTTCGGTCCTCCCTCTAAGGAATTGAGAGATCCTTTTGAAGAACACGAAGACTAAAGAAGAAGAAAGTTCGGCAACGGAATTGGTAACGGATGGAAGGAAGAAGTCCGAGGGAAGTCGTCCGAGGGAAGTCGTCGGAGGGACTATTTTCACAATTCCCCCCCCCTGGGCCACTCGGACACTCTCCATCGGGGGCAGGCACTCTCGGCATCGCCCCTACAAAACCTCTCTCTGACCGAAAGCATCCAGGATACAAGCCCCCGGATTCATCCGTCCAGAAATAAAAAACCTGTATCCGATGAAACTTGCCCGCCGAATTTATCCGTGGGGTCAATGCTTCAATTCTTTAATCTCAAATCTAAAATCTAAAATCGATAGACTCTCCGAGTCAATGCTATCTTCGTCAAAAACACAGTAAATCTATATTTGAAAAATCTATCTCCCAGTTAAAGTAAAAATTATAAAGTTTCAGGCAAAAGCATAATGGGCAATACCTTTGGGCATTTATTTCGGATATCGACATTTGGGGAATCTCACGGCGGCGGTGTGGGAGTAGTAATTGACGGTTGCCCGCCCCTGGTGTCGATAGACGCATCGTTCATTCAAGCCGAACTAGATCGCCGCCGCCCCGGCCAAAGCAAAATTACGACACCTCGCAAAGAAGCAGATACGTGCGAAATTCTGTCGGGGGTGTTTGAAGGCAAAACTTTGGGAACGCCGATCGCAATTTTAGTCCGGAATCAAGACACTCGCCCCCAAGATTACGGTGAAATGGCGACTACCTACCGCCCTTCCCACGCTGATGCTACCTATGATGCTAAGTACGGAATTCGTAACTGGCAAGGCGGAGGTCGAAGTTCGGCGAGGGAAACAATAGGTAGAGTAGCAGCAGGGGCGATCGCTAAAAAAATTCTCTCTCAAGCAGCAGGAGTCTCCATAGTTGGCTACGTCAAACGCATCAAAGACTTAGAAGGTGTCGCCGACCCGGACACTGTTACCTTAGAACAAGTAGAAAGCAACATCGTCCGCTGTCCAGATGCCGAATGTGCCGAAAGAATGATTGAACTGATCGAAAAAGTTCGCGATAGCGGAGATTCGATCGGCGGTGTAGTCGAATGCGTCGCCCGCAACGTACCCAAAGGGCTGGGAATGCCCGTATTCGACAAACTCGAAGCCGACTTGGCCAAAGCCATCATGTCCTTGCCCGCCAGCAAAGGCTTTGAAATTGGTTCGGGCTTTGCCGGGACTCGACTCTTGGGCAGCGAACACAATGATGAATACTATACTGATGAACAGGGGGCAATTCGTACAGTGACGAATCGCTCCGGTGGAATTCAGGGTGGCATTGCTAACGGTGAAAATATCATTTTGCGGGCGGCCTTCAAGCCAACTGCGACAATTCGCCAGCAGCAGCGTACAGTAACCCGAGAGGGATCAGAAACGCTTCTGGCTGCAAAAGGACGGCACGACCCTTGCGTTTTGCCAAGAGCTGTGCCAATGGTGGAAGCAATGGTAGCTTTAGTGTTGTGCGACCATCTGCTGCGCCATCACGGACAATGTGGAACCTTAAAGCCTGAATTTTAAAATGGAAATCAGCTTGTCCTCTGTAGCGGCAACTCCCGTTGATTGCCCTCAACCCTCCGAAGCAATAAAAGGTATAGATGATTTTGTAGTACAGTTCTGGGGCGTGCGGGGCAGTGTGCCGACACCCGGAGAGGAAACAGTTCGCTACGGTGGCAATACTTCTTGTTTGGAAATGCGAGTTGGTGGAAAACGCTTGATTTTTGACGGCGGAACTGGCTTGCGGATGCTGGGAGACCAGTTGGTGCAAGAAATGCCCGTGCAAGCTTATATGTTTTTTACTCACTATCACTGGGATCACATTCAAGGATTCCCGCTGTTCGCCCCAGCTTTTATTCGGGGCAATAGCTTTGATATTTACGGGGCGACTCCGCCGGATGGAGAGTGCATGAAAAGGCACTTTGTGGAACGGGTGCTGCACTCGAATTCGCCGGTGCCGCTGATGGGTTTGCAGGCAGATTTGAATTTCTACGAACTCAATCACAACCAGACGATGATGCTGGATGATATTGAGATTAGGACGGGTTCTCTGAATCACCCCAATACTGCTATGGGATATCGGGTGACTTGGCAGGGACGATCTGTTGTTTACTGTTCGGATACCGAACATTTTCCCGATCGGCTAGATGAGAATGTCTACAATTTAGCCCTCGACGCTGACGTGCTCATTTACGACGCGATGTACACAGACGAGGAATATCACAACCCCAAGTCTCCGAAGGTGGGTTGGGGACATTCGACTTGGCAGGAAGCCGTGAGAATGGCTAAGGAGGCCCGGGTGAAACGAGTGGTGATTTTTCACCACGATCCGGCTCACACTGACGATTTTCTCGATCGCATCGCCGAAGACGTGCAAATCGCTTTTCCGAAGGCTGTCATGGCCCGCGAGGGTCTGATTTTGCCGATCGGCTTCTGAACCTTCCCCCTTGTGAGCTCGATCGAACCATCAACCGATCGAACCATAATTGTTATGTGAATATGTGGATCTGGTCTCGCGCCCAGATTCACAATTTTTTTTAATATGCAGCAAACTCTTAACCGCATGGTATAATTCTTGATTGTTAAGTTTTTAGGCAGAGTATTTAAGGTTTTTTTTATTGTTCAACCGCGTCCCCAAGACGCCAAGACGTAAGATAATTGGAGTGCAACTAAATCGCCAAATACTTTGCTAAACTTACTCATAGTTAATCTTTACAGGAATTTTTCCCTGTGGAAAGTTGCCGATTTGGGAAAATTAGTTGGAGTGTTAAATAAGTCGAGGCATCGAAACTGTACCCCATCAAACACAACTTTAGGTAGGTCTAAGTATGTTTGCTATCAAACGAGCACTCAAATTAAATAATAGAGAAGCGACCTTGATGGCGAAACACGCAGGATTGAGGCGGGTTGTCTTCTCCCTGGGATTGAGTCTTCGGACTCAGAGGCATGGCAGCGTCAAGCTTTCCGACTCGAAAGTGATTAACGATCTCAATAAAGTTTTGACAAATCCTATCAAAAAACAACCGGGATTTGCTGGAATGAATCAATTGTCTAGCCGAGTATACCAAAACGCATTAATTGATTTAAAAGATGCTTTTAATCGGTATCGCTCATCCAAGTGGGGCCATCCCACATTCGCTAGTCGTCTAGATGGTCAATCATTTACAGTAGATTCGTCCAGCCCTCTTGTTGTAATGAATGCAGGGAATAGGATTAAGATTCCTACACTAGGGACATTCCAACGTCATGAACCACTGGCAGGTGGTTTTGTTGCCCAGACTTTTGCCATATCAAAAGAAGGAAGTCGTTGGTTTGTCTCATTCTGTGTTGATGCGGAACGCTTACCAGTCCAGCAACTTCAGGAATCTGTAGGTAGAGATTTGGGAATTAGAGCCTTTGCTACCCTCAGCGAAGCCGAAGGGTCAAACCATCAAGTTTTTGATGCACCCAAGCCGTTAAAGCAAGCGAAAACCAAGCTAGCAATATTACAACGTAAAGCTTCAAGACAAGGAAAAGGCTCTAAGAACCAGCGCAAAACCTACAATAACATTAGTCGGATTCACTCGCGGATAGCGGGCATTCGTAAGGAGTTTTTACGGAAGTTGACAACTCGCACAGTTAAAAATTTTAAACTGATTAAGATTGGAGACTTGAGTGTGAAAAGGATGATGGCTAATCATAAACTTAGCTGGGCAAGCTCTGACCTTGGCTTTTATGAATTCAGGCGTCAACTTGAATATAAGTGCAAGATGTAGGGAGCGAATTTAGTGCTGGTAGCTCGAGGGTTTCCTAGCTCTAAAACTTGCTCAAACTGTGGCAGCAAGCAAGATATGCCACCCTCGCATTAGGACTTACGATTGTCCTGATTGTGGCAGATCGATGGACCGTGATTTGAACGCCAGTATCAACATTTTGAACTGGGAACCCTCCGCGATCGGGGGATAGCCTACTTATCTTGGGATAGCCGACTACCCAACAGCGTAGGAATTAAACACTAATTATCTAAAGAAAACTTTGGGTAAGTTTAGAGAGGTTTTATGAAGCAGGATTGCCAAGGGCGAAAAGGTGACAGTTTTGAATGTCAACAAACACGGCGAGGCGAGGAGATCGCAGGCCTGAGTGCTAGTCTGATGCCAGTAGACTTCCAGAAGCCTTGTTACAGATTAATTATTAAGCACAAAAACTGAAGTTATAGCTCCGATCAAATAAAAGCGCGATCAGTTGTTTCGGCTCATGAATATTGACAACTCTGAAAAGCTAATAGCTTTTCGCTACAAGCTGAGAAATTTTTCAGCAGTCAATTTGACTAACAAGAAAGAAACGATCGCTCTTGGGTTTGACAGTAGCAGCAGCAAGCGAACGTTATGACTTGACTATCAAAATGGGAAATTTACGTTTTAGATCTTCAGCAAATCAATACAGATGGATTGCCTTAGGCAGTTTTGCTGTAATTATGGGTATTTCAGGCGCCCTGGCCTACCGCCTCGCCCCGCCCCCCGGATTCATGGCTCAAGGCACTCTCACTTCTAATAATCCGCCAGTCAAATTTTCGACCACTGGCACGACAATTCTCAAGCAGGGAGAGCAACTTACCCCGGAGGTTCTCCTAGCAGATAATGTGGTCAAAGCAGTGGCAGATGCAGTTAAGCTACCGCCCCAGCAAGTTCGACAAAATGCTAGTGTCAAAATTTCTAAGCCGGAACAACCCCTAGAGATTGTTGTTGGTTATCGCTCGCCCGATCAGCAGCAAGCAATCCAAACGGCGGATATGTTGATGAAGGGCATGGTTGAAAAAAGCCGCCTGATTAACAGATATCGGTGGCAATCTGTCAATCAGTCGCTCAACCAACGCTTGGCACAAGTCACTCAAGACCTGAAACAAGCTCAGCAAAAACTCGACCAATACGAAAGAGAGCGCGCTCGCCTGTTGCAGCAAATGAAGCTACAGCAAGACTTTTACAACAAAACTCAGCTTGCAATGGCGGATACGCAAGCGTCGGAAAAAGAAATGGTCAGCAGTTTCGCCACCGCTACAGCGCCACAAATTGTGGCGACGCCCACGAGCGATCCGACAGTGCCTCTGATTTTGGGAATTGGCCTGCTGTTGGCGATTTTGGTCAGTCGCGGTTTGATTCCTTCGGTGGCGGATTGGAGATACAAAGCCGCTTTTCAACGAGAAGAGAGCGACAGGCTCCAAAGTGCTTTGTACCGACTGATCAAAGAAGGTCGCGGCGAAATCACTCTGGTGCGGTTTGCGATGGAGACGCGGCTGTCGCCTGATGTCGCTCAGCGTTTTTTGAACGAACAAGCTGAAGTTTTTAATGCCAATTGCGAAATTAAAGACGACGGCAGCATCTTGTATCACTTCCACATTTAAAGGGCTGCGGGCGATCGCGCTCCACAGAAGATTTTAGCCGATCGGGCCATCACTGCTCGATCGGCTTGTTTTTTGATTAATAGGGCTTATCTGCTTTGTAAAACTTATCTAAACTTATCCACAATCCTCTTTAGATAAATTACTGTTTACTGACAACGCTGTTGGGTAGACGGCTCATCCCAAGATAAGTAAGCTATCCCCCGAGCGCCAAACGTTCTCAACTAAAGAGAACACTGCCTGCGATCGGTAGTCAACTTACCTAAAGTAAATAAGTATAGTCAAGTAAGGATAACTTTTTGCCACTTAAGTCTTACTCAAATTTGGTCGATCGACCATCCCGCTCTCGGTCAGCGCGGCTTTACTGGATCTATAACTGATTCTACTACTAGAGATTTTGGTGAACCCGCCGACGCGAGCTGGCGTTGCGGTGATTTTACCCGACATGATATTACGCTCATCAACCCAGTTGATGAGCTTGTAGGGTGCCCCGGAGCTAAAAATTGCTCGCTCGACAGAGGTGTGGACGACCGTAGATCGCCCGATTTTGCAAGTTTTGTCCAAGACTGGCTAATAAATATTTTATTTTTTTATTCCGCTCGCTTAAATATATGTATAATCATAAAGATAATTAAAGGAAGGGTTGCTTTTTAACTAAGTTACGTGGTAAAGAGGTACTTGATAGTTAAGTCATTCTTAAGCCGTAAATCAGCTCAGTATAAATAAATTAGTCTAGAGCGATAACTTGTTCAGGGATGTGATGTAGTTTCACCTCAGAAACTCGATCGGGCAAGAGCCTGGAACCAAACTCCCCTACTGAAACCGTGCGTTTTCAAATAGAACTTTTGCAATTACCTAGAGGCCTTACCCTGATGTTGGGAATAATTTGTTCTTCTTTCGTAGCTTACTTTTTGCTAATGTCGATCGCTAATTACGGCGACAATGGACTGTAGGGGAGTTTTCTCACTCATGCACGCCCGACATAAAGCAGCAGGCAAAAAAAAGCAGTTTGACAACTTCGATTAAGCCTTAGCTTGGGCAGTGTGAGTCGTGTCCGCGATCGGCAGGAAAATAGATGGATGAAGGAGTCGTTAAGTACCGCTGTGACTGGGAAGAGGCAGACCCTGTAGCAGCCGGGAACATAGCAGATTTGATGACCTGGCGCGAAAGGCTCCACTCTTGGGGATTAATTGGCGTATACGAAAATGGCATCGGGTTTGGGAACGTCAGCGTCAGGCTCGGCAATTCTTGCCAATTCGTAATTTCGGGAACCCAGACTGCACACTTGAGGGATATGGGACCAGAATCCTACTGTACTGTTACCGAATTTAACTTAGAACAAAATTTCCTCGGCTGCCGGGGCCCCGTACAAGCTTCGTCGGAGTCCCTGACTCACGCTGCCCTGTACCTTCACAGAGAGGATGTGGGCGGGATAATTCACGTCCACAACCCTAAGCTATGGCAGCAACTGCTGTTTAAGATTCCTACTACTAGAAAAGAAATACCTTACGGCACTCCCCAGATGGCCTTAGAAATGTTTAGACTTTTTGAGGAGGAGAATTTGGCCGATCGCAAAATTCTGGCGATGGCCGGTCACGAGGACGGCATTATCTGTTTTGGCCGCACCTTGGACGAAGCTGGCAAAGTGCTTTCGGCTGTGATTGGTTAGACCTGAGATCTGGCAATATTCTCAGAAAAAGCTAAGAAACCTGGTTTATTGACAAAAAACCGAGGATTTGAGGTCGGTGTGTGGCAAGAAACTAAGATGATGACGTGGATGCTTGATGTGAGTTAGACTGAGCTTTACCGCGGACATCTGGCCGAAGAGCTCGATTTAGCGTAACGGGTTCCAAACTTTTGAACTGACTCTTGCCTCTGCGGTAAGGGAAAGATATTTTTAAAGAAACACATTCTATAGTAAAAGCTGAGAGTCATCGTGAACCAGAGTAAACTTGTAAGCTCAAAAGAACTGCAATCAGAGGTATCTCGTCTCACCGAAGAGCTGCAAATGCGCGACCAATTGGTGCAGCAGTTGTCTCAAGAACTTTTCAGGCTGGTGAAGGGAAATTCGAGTTTTGTGCCGCCGCCGTCCGTTTCCGATCGCAACCAGGCTCAATTGCAGGCAATGCGGGAACAACTCCAAGCTGTTGAAGAACAGGTGAGTTTTTATCAAGAACAAATCGCGGAACGGGATGCTGAGGTTTACCAACTGCGGCAGTCGGTGCAAGAATTGACCGATCGCTCTCGGATGCTAGAACAAGTGGTTCAGGAATTGCCGGGGGTTTACCGCCAGAAGTTTGCCGAGCGGATCGAGCCGATTAAGGAAAAATTGGATCAGCTGCAAAAGGAAAATCGCCAGTTGCACACAGAGTTGCAAAGCGTAACTTACCGTCTCGCTGTGCGCAGCCGCAAGGCTAAGGGCTTGGATTTGCCCAGCGTCGATGAAACGGACGATCGCGGCATTCAAATGCCGAGCTTTGGCAATGTCTGAGGTTTTGATTGTCGCGGGCGGCGAGAAAGGCCCGGCCGCAAGTCTCAAGGCTGCGATCGCTCAATCTAATCCTTTAACTCAAGTCAATATCTGTGGGGTTTCTGAACTCAATTCTGGCGCGATCTCACCGGGTGATGCGCTCGTTTGTCCTTTGACGCTGGATCTGCCAGAAAATCTGGTTTTTCCGGCTCAAGATGTGTTTCGATTTTGCGGCAATGTTTCGGCGGCGCGCGATCGAGTGGCTCAGGAGTTGCTTTTTCCCGTCGGCGAGGGCAATTTTTGGCTGCCTGTGGTGTTGACGGCAAAGGGGCCACTGTATGCTGAGGCGATCGGTGCTGCTGCTTCTAAGCAGTCTGGCGCCTTGAGTTACTCTCAACCGGTGCATTTGTCGGATCTTTGGCGGCAGCAGTTGTATGAGTTGGCTTACGGCTTGCTGAATCTTTTAAATGCGCCGCCGACGACTTATTTGATGCAGTTCGGCTTCCTAGGGGAAAGGATTTGTTTCGATCGACTTTGGCCTTTTCCGGCTGCACCTGCGATCGCTTCTGTCGGCGTTCAACTGCCGGATTTGTTTCTCTGTCATTGGTATTGCTTGACAAATCAGCCTATTTATGATATTCAAATTTGCTCTGCGGTTACTTGAAGTCTATAGGAAATTTGAGATTTGAGATTTGCTCTCTGGAGATGATTTTTTTCAAGCAACTACAGCCGGAGTTTCAGCGGAGATAATTTGGTCGAAACTGTCGAAGATTTCCCAGAGTTAGTAGAGTTGAGTAATTTTAAATATTAGCTTGACTGTTGCCCAGAGGTTGCAGTTGACGACGCGGCATCCCCGGTGGCGGAGGGCGTTGAGTCCGCCGACTAAGGAATGAGAATTAAATAACTTACAATTTGATGGTTCTTGTGGGATGGGCGTCCCGCCCGTCTTTTCTGGACGGGCGGGACGCCCATCCCACTTTCAAGAGTGTAAATTATTTAATTCGCGATCCTAAGGGGCAGAGCCCGGAAGTGTCGATAAAATCTACGGCGGCCATGTCTATTACCCAGAGTTTGTGGCATCGGACACAATCTCGGCTAGCTGTTGCAGGAGGAGGCTGCGGGCTTGGGAGTCGAGGCAGTTTTGAGGCTAAAGGATGATGTGTTGCTTGAAGTTGGAAAATTCCATAGCAGTTATCCTACGATCGTAAAGTATGAATAAGTGAGTTGAGTTGCTGATTCTGTTGAAAGAATCAGGGGATTTCAGCTAAGGTTTGAGGAAGGACGATCGCCCGAGGTGGGAATCGGTGGGGAGAGCCGTTGTGATAAATTTAGTAGGAAAACTGACCGCGCGATCGCGCGCAAGGCAACCGCAACAATTCTCTATTAATCTAGTATCCCTGAAAGGCTGATTTTTAGTTGGCAAGCGCGATCGCCAATCTAATGGGTTTTTCCTCACAGCGAAAGATTGCAGTATTGCCTGAATCAAGCCAATATATAAAAGTATTGAGCTTTGCAAAAGTTTACGAAGGCAGCATCCAATGTCTTTTGAGTTTTTATCGCTAGAGACTATTCAGAAATTTGCCCATGATTACGGCTATTGGGCAATATTTCTGGGCATTTTACTGGAAAATCTGGGAATTCCTCTCCCAGGTGAGACTATTACGATTGCTGGCGGGTTTTTAGCTGGTAGCGGGGAACTGAATTACTGGTTTGTGCTCGCCAGTGCGATCGGCGGTGCGACTGTGGGCGGAAATTTCGGTTATGCGATCGGCAGATACGGCGGCTGGCCACTGCTGCTGAAGCTGGGAAAATTTTTCCGCTTTCAGGAAGAAAAACTGTTTGACTTAAAAGCACAGTTTAGCCAAAATGCAGCTAAAGCTGTATTTTTGGGCCGTTTCATTGCACTGCTGCGAATTTTTGCTAGCCCCCTAGCGGGTATTGCAGAAATGCCTTTTTGGAAATTTTCGCTGTTCAACATTCTCGGTGCTGCCAGTTGGGCATCTGTAATGGTTAGTTTATCCTACTTCTTGGGACAAGTTGTGTCTTTGGAGAAGTTGGTAGCTTGGGCTGCTCAATTTGCGGTATTGGCTTTGCTGTTAGCAGTTGCTTGGATTGTAATTCCTATTTGGTTGGAGTCGCGCAATTTGGACAAGACTAAGTAAGATTGGTGCTTAGGCTTTTTGCAAGAGTTCTGGATTTTCTGTTTTTAACCGCAGATGAACGCAAATTAACGCAGATGTTATCTATTTTTGCAAAAAGTCTAATGATTGTCGATCGCCTATTAATAAGTCTGGACTGAAGTCCTCAAAATCATCAAGTTGGTAGGGAGAACTTCTGTCCTCAAACTCATTTGTGACAATTTAAAGAGAAGGCAGTATAACTAGGCTGCGGCGTTCAATTCCAAGGTGGTAAAATGTCCGGAACTGACCCGTCCCAGAAAAAGCGATTTACAAAACCGGCGACCCCTCCAGATAAATGCGCCGAAATGGCTAAAAAATACGGCTGGGATTATCAGAGATTTATTCCTAATAACGACCCTGTTTTGAAGGTAGACTGCGAGTTTGTAGGAGAAGAGATTAACTTTCAGGAGTTGTGGTATGACCACCAAGATTAACTCGATAAAATGCAAGCCAACACTGAAGATTTACCGCACTGACGGTGCACAGGCTGGATGGGAAAAAAGACTCGATGCCATAGGTTCGGGTACTTACTTGCTGCACGAAGAAATGGATTATTCCAGAAACCGAACTCTCCCTAAAATTGGCGATCGCCTGGGAGAGTCTAAACGTTTCGCAGACGGAGAAATTTACCACCGCCAAAGCGATTGGTTAGTCGCAAAAGTACAGTCATATCCTGGTGTTGGCGAAGACTGTGACTGGGATGAAATCATCCTCTGCTACTGCCAGTTTGAGCCAATAGAGTCTAAGTGGGAGAGAGTCGCTACTTTGGAGGAAATTGTAGCGCAACAAGTAGCTAAAGATACGGGTTTGGAGGTAGTTAAGGGTTGAGCGATTCCCTGCGGGATAGCTTCGCACGCGCGTACTTGACAAACCTCGATCGCCCTCTGTCAGAGAATGCTGAGAAAAAGAAGGGCGATCGTAATTATTAGCACATTATATACTGTAGTTTCACGGAGCAGACATAGTAAGAGTGTAATTGGTTTCTCTAGCTTTTAACCGCACAACAACAATGTAATTACCTGCTCCCAACTCTTTTTTAATTATTCCTGGCTTTGAGTTATAAGCAGATATGTATTCCAGAGTATATCCAATTACTTCTGTTTCCTTTCGCTCTGAATATAAAGACATTTCTACTTCGCTATTAACGCCAGTCAAAGACAGACTAATGCTGCTAGGATTGGCTAGTTGGAAGCGGTAAAATTGTTCTCGATTATTTAAGCTAATACTGCCATTCTTGGGGAAAGGTTTTGCGTCCAAATAACCCAAATTTTGAATTAGACTTGTATTGTTAACAATTTGAAGTAAATATTGAGTGTCTCTAGCTTTCATTTTAACAACAGCAATGTAGCTGCCCACACCCAATTCTCTTACAATTCTTCCTGTTTTTGACTTAAAAGCAGATATATTTTCAAGTGTATATTGAATTACTCCAGTGCCATCTTTATCGGAATATAGATAAATTTCAACTTCGCTGTTAACGCCATCTAAAAACAGGCTTATGTTACTGGGATTATCTATCTTAAAACGGTAATGATTCTCTGGATTACTAGATGTGACACTACCAGGAAAGATGCAAGAACCATCGAGAGATCCAATGTTTACGGTACTGCCATTTGGCTCTTTTATGCAAGAGTTATCCTCAGCAGATGGTTTTACAGGGGAAGGAGGTAGTGATGCTGTCGGTGAAGTTCCCTTTGTAGGGAAAGGATTAAGGATAGGCGATGGAGAAGACTCAGGATTTGATTTAGTAGAAGGAGGAGGTGTTGTTTGTGTTGGAAGTGGAAAACGAAGTGACGAACCTACTATTACCAGTGCTATAATTGCTAATATAACCACACCAAATAAACCAATTACTAATTGCCCCATTTTTTCATCACTACCTTTTTGTTTTTTTATAACGCGTGATTTCATTCAGTAGAATGAGGAGGTGTTGTCTGTGTTGGAAGTGACAAACTAAGTGGTGAAGCTACTATTACCAGTGCTATAATTCCTAATATAACCAGACCCAATAAACCAATTACTAACTTGCCCAGATCGTCATCACGATCTTTTTGGATTTTTTGGCTCTCGGGTGGATTCAGTCAGTGGATGTTAATTCCACCATAAACATTCCCCGTAATATTAGTTTTAATTTCTTTAATTTCCTCTGCTATCTTCCCAAAGTTCTGGACACTTGGTGGCTGAGACTGAAGTGCATTCGTCAAAGCTTTAACGTCAGCAGCCAGTTTTGCATCTGTACTTACTGCTGTATCTACTTCCTCCACAGCTTTAGCGACTTCCGGCTCTTTCATGACTGCTTCTAACTCACCAACTGCTTTGCTATAATTTAAGGGCTGCTTTTGAGATAGCTCTATAGCCTTTGCGGTACTTGGCGACTTGATTTTAAGCAGTGATAGCAACTTATCAGCTTTCTCAACGACTAGCTCACCTAGCTTTTCAGTAGCCTTCTCTGTGGCTGTCTCCGTGGCTTTGACTAATACTAAAGTTGCGATCGCCCCGGCTGTCAATGTTACAGGTTCCATATAAAATTCATTAGTTTTTTAAACTATAGCGACTTAATAGCAGCTTCAACAGTGAGAAAAAGTAATAAAAAAGTAATCAAAAAGTAAGATTGGTTCTCTGTTGCGGTACAATCTGTACTAATCCTACCTTAACGCTCCGCTAGTAAGGGAGTTTAACACATGACCGTTGACGAAGCAATAACGATCGCAGAAACAGCCCTCAACTACGATCGCCTCAACAAAATTCAAGAGATAGTGTTTCGTCAATCCTGGGAAGGACAGTCTTATAAAGAAATTGCAGCCAGCACTGAATATGAATATGATTATATCAAAGATGCTGGTGCTAAACTATGGAAACTACTTTCAACAGCACTCGAAGAAAAAGTTAAAAAAGATAATCTCAAATCTGTCTTAAAGCGATATTTACGGCGGAGTCAAGTGAATCTACAGCGAAATCTAACAATAGAAGTCAACCTCAGCGGCGCAAATCTCAGCGGTGCAAACTTAAGTGGCGCTAGATTATTCGCAAACTTAAATGAAGCTGATTATGGTCAAGCAGATTTAAATAAAATAATAACCGCTGAAAGTGAAACTGAATTATCTAACTCCGAAAACGAAATTGACTGGAACGGTTTTTGCTTTCACTCCGACGCACAAGTGAAAATTGCCGAAACGCTCGATCGCACTTCCACCCTCTTCATCCCCAACTCCCAACTCCGACTCGCAACACCCGCAGGGAGACAAAACCAACAAGCTGACTTTCTGATCTTCCACCAAAACAAGCTAGGGATACTGAAAATTGACCGTGAATTATCCCATCCAAACACAACCGAAGATGAAAAGTGCGGGCTTTTGATAGATTCTGGCATCACTCTTGTCAAACATTACGACGCTACCCGATGCAGCGAACAACCGGATCTAGTTGTGCAGGAGTTTTTGGAAATATTGAGTCAGGCATAGGTAGGAAAGAGCGCGATTATTCATCGTCGCTTTCTGACTCTAGCATCATCTCTACTAACAGTCGCATCGTTACTGTGTAAACATCTCGTTTATCTCCTTCTTTGCGCCGTCCTATTCCCACTACTATAACTACCACTTTATCTTGTACAATTTGATAAATAATTCGGTAACGCTGACCTACGGCACGGATGCTTCGATAGCCAGTCAACTCTTCTGATAAAGCTTTCCCTTGCTTTTCTGGCTCGTGCTTAAGTTTCTCCAATCTTGCTAAAAGTAATTGTTGCTCCCGCCGATCTTTAATTTCACCAAATAGTTGCCGCGCTTGTGCAGTCAAAATAACTTGATATTCTACAGGATCCATTTTTCATTGCTGTCAAAGTTTTAAATCTGCTTTTAACTGCTGTAAGTCTATTGTTTCTCCCCTCTGAGCTTGTTGAATCCCGCATCGCAACTGGGCCATAAACTCGCGATCTGAGAGAATTTCTATGGTTTCTAACAGAGACTCAAATTGTTTAAAACTGAGCGCAATGATTGCCGGTTTCCCATCCTTAGTAATGATAGCTGGCTCTGATGCTAAGTCCTCGGGCCACTTTGGCAGTTGTTGTTGCGCTTCTGTAATTGTCAGGTATTTTCGCATATTTGCAGGAGTCAAGTTTTATACTTATTATAGCATGGTTAATCCAGCACAATATCTTCGCTAGCAATCATTTAGCAAATAAGGTGCGCACTGCGCACCCTATTCTTAGCCCGCGCACCATCCGGACTTTCTTTGTGTAGACCCGAATTCGATTTGACAGGTTAACATCGGGTTTTTAATCCGATTTTACTAACCCCTATTTTTCTCCGACCAAATGCGGGTCGGT
The DNA here is from genome assembly GCF_036702785.1 of Microcoleus sp. AR_TQ3_B6. Classification (NCBI taxonomy): domain Bacteria; kingdom Bacillati; phylum Cyanobacteriota; class Cyanophyceae; order Oscillatoriales; family Microcoleaceae; genus Microcoleus; species Microcoleus sp. AR_TQ3_B6. The sequence continues at coordinate 42,151 of NZ_JAUBVJ010000056.1, forward strand.
AGTCCCCAAACATAGACAAACCCTTCGGCCGCCTTGTGGTCGAATTCGTCCTCTGCGCCGTAAGTTGCTAAGTCGAAACTGTACAGCGAATTTTCGGATTTGCGCCCCACAATTGTGGCATTTCCTTTGAATAGTTTGAGTCGCACAGTTCCAGTTACTCGCTTTTGCGTGTCCTGAATAAATGCGTCTAAAGCTGTTTTTAAAGGGTTGTACCAAAGGCCGTTGTAAATCATTTGGCTGTAGGTTTCTTCGATGCCTCGCTTGTATCGCGTTACATCTGCTGTCAGCGTCAAACTTTCTAAGTCCCGGTGCGCGTGCATCAAAACTAAAATCGCTGGTGTTTCGTAAATTTCCCGCGATTTAATCCCGACTACCCGGTTTTCTATCATGTCGATGCGCCCGACTCCATGATTTCCAACTATTTCGTTGAGTTGGGAAATTAAGGCGACTGGTGATAACTCTTTGCCGTTCAAACTGATAGGATTTCCGCACTCGAAACCGATTTCAACATATTCGGGTGTCTCGGGAGTTTTCTCGATCGCCTTTGTCATCAAATACACCTCTTCCGGCGGTTCCGCCCAAGGATCTTCGAGGATTCCGGCTTCAATTGCCATTCCCAATAAGTTGCGATCGATACTGTAAGGCGAAGACTTCTTGACAGGCGACGGAATGCCGCATCTCTCGCCGTATGCGATCGTTTCCTCCCGGCTCATTTTCCACTCCCGCGCTGGTGCTAAAATCTTAATCTTGGGATTTAGCGCGCCGATCGACACATCGAACCGTACCTGATCGTTTCCTTTACCTGTGCAACCGTGGGCGATCGCATCTGCACCGTATTTTTGGGCAGCTTCTACTAACAATTTAGCAATCAGCGGGCGAGCCAGGGCAGTCGAAAGGGGATAACGGTTTTCGTAAAGTGCGTTAGCTTGAATCGCTGGAAACGCATAGTCTTTGACAAATTCTGCGGTAGCATCAATAACTAAAGATTCCGAAGCACCGGATGCTAAAGCTTTTTTGCGGATCGGTTCTAATTCGTCTCCCTGTCCCAAATCCGCGGCCAGAGTAATTACTTCTTCAACACCCCACTCGTTTTTGAGGTAAGGAATGCAGACGGAGGTATCGACTCCGCCGGAATATGCTAGGACAACTTTTTTAGCGCGACTCATTGGTATTTACATCCTGAATTTAACTGACATCTTGCACCCGCTGTGAATCAGCCTTTTAGGGGCGGGTAAGATGCCCACCCCACAATAAAATTAAATTTTTGTGGCACAGGCATCTTGCCTCTTCGGGAGAATAGTGTAAGATGCCTGCCCCACAATAAAATTAAATTTTTGTGGAACAGGCCGGAAAGCCTGTTCTGGAGAATGGTGCAAGATGTGATATTTAACCGACTTTTCATTATGCACCTAATTGAGATCGATTCTTGTCAGAAAGAGTACAGATTTATATATTCTTTTTTTGCTAAACTTTGCTATTTCCCCGAGGAGTTGCTGCGAAAAATCTGCTACCGTGGGATACGGTAACTGTGGCGATGGGGAAAAGCCGTGTTTTTTAGTGTTGTGATTCCGACGTACAATCGTAAACCGATTTTGGCAAAATGTCTACTGGCTTTGGAAAATCAGCAGTTCGGTGAGATTGTCAGAGAGTATGAAGTAATTGTCGTGGACGACGGTTCGACGGACGGGACGCTGGAGTGGTTGGTGGCAAATGCTGACTTGTTGCCTCATGTGCGATCGATCGCCCAATGTCACCAAGGCCCCGCCGCTGCCCGGAATTTGGGCGTTGAAGATGCTAAGGGCGATACGATTATTTTTATTGACAGCGATTTGGTGGTAACGGAGCATTTTTTGCAAGCACATGCAGATGCTTTGCTACAGGGTTACAAAGATACTAATGCGGTTTTTACCTACGGCAGCGTGATTAATACTTGCAATTTCGACAATCCTACTTCGGAACCTTACAAAATAACTGATTTTTCGGCTGCTTATTTTGCTACGGGAAATGTGGGCATCGCCCGCCACTGGCTGCTAGCTGCTGGACTCTTTGACACTCGCTTTCAACTGTACGGATGGGAAGATTTAGAATTGGGTGTCAGGTTGAAAAAATTAGGTTTGAAACTGATTAAATGTCCGGCTGCTGTCGGGTATCACTGGCATCCACCTTTTAGTTTAGAGCAAGTTCCCGGCATGATTGACCGAGAAATTCAGCGCGGGAGAATGGGAGTTTTGTTTTATCAAAAACACCCAAGTTGGGAAGTACGGATGATGATTCAAATGACTTTTTTGCACCAAATACTGTGGGGAGTTTTATCCTTGGGCGGGATGCTGAACGAGCGGACGATGACTCCTTTTTTGCAGTGGTTGATTGACCGAGGCAAGCCGCAGTTAGCTTTAGAAATTGCTCGAATTTTTCTGAATTGGTATAACGTGAAAGCCGTGTACGCCGCTTGCCGGGAATTGCCGGCTCAGACAAAGATACCATAAATCAGCCCGACGGCGCAACTAAAATATAAGATATTCTAGGAGTTTTTCAGAGCGCATTGGTGTCAACTTAAGCTCAAATTTAGTAACGGTATACTGTTTGACAATTATGGGTATATCGCCCTAGCTCTGCTTAAGAAGGGGGGTACAAGAGCGATCGAAGTCCTCATCAATAAGGGAGATGCAAGGGAGCTCAAGAATTGGATATAAACCCGAGAGACAAAGGATTTTAGTTTTAAGTTGACACGAATGGTCAGGGCTGGTTTAGTTGCCGTTTCGAGTAAGTGTATCTACTGAAAAACACAACCCCGAGCCCCCCGGTAAATGCACGCAAAACCGGGTTCTAGACACTGTAAAAGTTTTACTTTTAATAAAAAGTTGCTTGCTTAGCCTGTGATTTGAGAAATCTCGCCTGTTTTCTCGCTCTGCTGCGATAATTTTATCCGCAAATATTTTTAAACGAGCCTTATTTTTGATATAATGACAGATAATTTAGAGGTATGCTATTATAGCCGCTAGTTATGCGGATTTTTCTGAGAGTATTAGGTACAAGTGGTAAATGCCTTTAACAATATTCCCAGATACAAAATTTGAATAGTTCGAGGATCTGCTGTGAATACAACTGACGATACAAATCCAAGACTAGAAACACTTACGCTTCAAAACACTGCCTTACAAGAAAATATTTTAATGGTGGACGACCACCCAGAAAACTTGCGTCTTTTATACCAGCTTTTGTCTAAGCGCGGATATAAAGTGCGGCCGACACGGGATGGCAAATTGGCTCTCAAATTTGCTCTGTCGAATCCACCGGATTTGATTTTGCTGGACATCATGATGCCCGGTATGGATGGCTATCAAGTCTGCGAACAGCTAAAAGCTTGTCCGGAAACTAAAGATATTCCTGTGATTTTTATCAGTGCTTTAAATGAAGTATTTGATAAAGTCAAAGCTTTTTCTGTGGGGGGGGTAGACTACATTAGTAAACCGTTTGAAATAGCAGAAGTGGTGGCCCGCGTCGAAAATCAAATGCTGCTCAGTCGGCTTTCTAAGGAAGTTGTAGCAAAAAATGCGCGACTGCAAGCAGAAATAGAAGAACGCAAGCGGATCGAAGCAGAACTCCGAGACAGCCAACGCTGGCTGTCTGCAGTAATTCAAACAAATCCTAATCTTTTGTATGTTTACGATTTGATAGAACAGCGAACTGTGTATATCAACCGCGAAATCTATAGCGATATTGGCTACAGCATTGAAGAAACACAGCAGATGGCAGGAGCATTTCTTCCTAACTTCCTACACCCTGACGATTTGCCGGGATTCTCAGAACATATCAGCAGGATTGAGACAGCAAAAGATGGTGAAAACTTTGAGTTTGAGTACCGAATTCAGCACAAAAACGGTGAATGTAGCTGGTTTTTGAGCCGGGATACCGTGTTTGCCAGAACAGCGGATGACAAACCTTGGAAAATCCTGGGAACGGCTACTGAAATTAGCGATCGCAAACAAGCAGAACTCGAACTTAAAACAGCTTTAGCTGCTTTGGAACGGCAAATTAAGCAAAAATTTCTCCTAGAAACAATTACTCTGGAAATTCGCTACAGCTTACACCAGGATCAAGTTTTTCAAACAGCAGCGGCCCAAATAGGCAGAATTTTTAATGTCGATTGCTGCTTGATTCACGCCTACACAGAACACCAAATTCCCCGCATTTCTAAGGTAGCTGAGTACAGAAAGACTGGGTTACAATTACTTTTAGATGTAGAAATTCCCGTAGAGGACAATCGTCACACTCAGTTTTTATTGTCCCAAGATCAACCTGTAGTTTATGACGATGTTTTTGCCGAGCCCCTGCTAGAAAACGTCAGAGATTTGTACTGTCAAATAGGTTTGAAGTCGATGCTCTCCATCCGCACTTCCTACCAGGGAAAAGCCAACGGAATGATCTGCTTGCACCAGTACCATCGCCCCCGCCACTGGACGGAAGATGAGATCGGATTATTGAAAACTGTGGCGGCACAAATGGGAATTGCCAGAGCTCAAGCCAATCTTCTCGAACAAGATAAACAACAGCGACTTAAACTTCAACAAAGCGAAGCTAGTCTAGCAGCAGCCCAGAAAATTGCCCATATCGGCAGTTGGGAATTTGATGTCGTCACACATAAATTTACTTGGTCAGAAGAAGTATTCCGCATTTTTGGTCTTGACTCAGCCGCACCTGAACCGACATTTGCCAAACTTTTACAGATGTGTCATCCCGAGGACAGAGACTTGTTCCAACAAACTTTCACCCAGGCTATCTCACAAGGAATTTCCTATAAAAAAGAATTCCGATTTTTGCATAAGAGCGGTCAAATACTCTACGTGGAAGAAAGGGGAGAAGCTGTTTTTAACGAAACCCGAGAAGTAATCAAACTGTTGGGAACCGTTATGGATATTAGCGAGCGAAAACAAGCCGAAGCAGCTTTGCTTCTTAGTGAAGAACGTTTTTATCTGGCATTGGAAGGCAGTGCGATGGGATTGTGGGATTGGAATCTTGCCACGGGAGAAGTCTATTTTAATCCGCGGTGGAAAACGATGCTGGGATATGAAGTAGAGGAGGTAGAAAATAGTTTCGCAGCCTGGGAGCAACTGCTACATCCCGAGGATTTGGGTCCGGCTATAGCAGCGCTAAAGGCTCACCTAGAAGGCAAAGAGCCGACTTACGAAAAGGAATTTCGGATGCTGACAAAATCCGGCGAGTGGAAGTGGATTTTGACTCAAGCGAAGGTGATGGAACGCGACGCTTCGGGAAATCCTTTGCGGATGACGGGCACGCATATTGATATTAGCGATCGCAAACAAGCCGAAGCAGCTTTGCTTCTTAGCGAACAGCGAGAACGAGAAAAAGCGCAACAGCTAGAACAAACTCTGGAAGACTTAAAAAAGGCTCAATCCCAGCTCATTCAAGCCGAAAAAATGTCAAGTATCGGGCAAATGGTAGCGGGAGTTGCTCACGAAATTAATAACCCGGTCAGCTTCATCTACGGCAATATTATTCCCGCCAGACAGTACGCTCGCGATTTGGTAAATGTGATCGAACTCTACCAGCAACACTATCCCCAACCAGTTCCCGAAATTGCCCAAGAATTGGCAGGACTCGAAGTAGATTTTATCGCTGAGGATTTTCCGAGAATGCTGGGTTCAATGGAACAAGGTGCTAACCGAATTAAGCAGATCGTGTTGTCTTTGCGAAACTTTTCGAGACTCGACGAAACAGAGCGCAAAGTAATAGACATTCATGAAGGGATAGAGAGCACTTTGGTTATTTTGCAGCACCGATTGCAGTCACAGGTCAAACGTGGAGAAATTCAAGTTATTAAAAATTACGGCGAACTGCCAAAACTCGAGTGTTATCCGGCTCAATTAAACCAGGTATTTATGAATTTACTGTCGAATGCGATCGACGCTGTGGAAGAGTCATCAGCAAACTGTACTTGCAAAGTTCACCAAATTCGCATTACTACGGAAGTCAGCAGAGAAAATCAAGTGTGCGTGCGGATTTCTGACACTGGTCCCGGTATCTGTCCCGAAGTTCAGTCAAGGATGTTTGACCCGTTTTTTACTACAAAACCTGTGGGTAGGGGCACTGGTTTGGGGTTGTCGATTAGTTACCAAATTGTGAAAGATACCCACGGCGGTAAGTTGGAGTGTCATTCAGAAGTTGGCCGGGGAACAGAATTTGCGATCGAACTGCCGATTTCGCAAAAGTTGAAAGTTAAAAGTTAGGATAAGCTGTTATATCATTTCCGGTTACACCGTCCGTGATGTTGACTGTTGACGGTTGACGCCGTGAACAGTCAACAGTGAACAGTCAACAGTGAACTCGAATTTACTATTCCGATGCTAAGGGATTTGATATTATGTCATGTCCGGTAAATTAACCGTAATTATTGTAGGGGCCTGTGAGCCAACAATCTATAATAATAGACGAGCTTAAACCCGCCCCGACCTTCAGATTGGCGGCAATTCAACGGAGCTGGTATTAATCGTCTATCTGAACCTATTGTAGGGTGCGTCATAACCTGAAATTTTCTCCCGTATTTCCTGCGCTCGGTCTGTGATTTAGTGTTATTTCATCTTAAGCGTGATATAATAAAAAGTTAGCCTTAAAAGGCTCCAGACGTTCCGCTCCTAAAATTAGTAGTGGATATTACAGTTGCTCTTATACAAACTCTGTCAACATACGTCTGCTGTAGCTTCTACCACATTTTTACTGAATTATGACTGACTCAATTCGCTTCCTCATGTGCGCTCCCGACCACTACGATGTAGACTACGTGATTAATCCGTGGATGGAGGGAAATGTCCATAAATCATCGCGCGATCGCGCCGTCGAACAGTGGGAAAAACTCTACCACGTTCTCAAAGACAACGCGGTGGTAGACCTCGTACCGCCGGCAAAAGGCTGGCCGGATATGGTGTTCACCGCCAACGCAGGCTTACTTTTAGGCAATACCTTCGTCCTCAGCCGTTTCTATCACAAAGAACGCCAAGGCGAAGAACCCTATTTCAAAGCATGGTTTGAAAGCAAAGGTTTCACCGTGCACGAACTCCCGAAAGACTTGCCGTTTGAGGGCGCTGGCGATGCTTTGCTCGATCGCGAAGGACGCTGGTTGTGGGCCGGATACGGCTTCCGTTCCGAACTCGACTCGCACCCGTTACTAGCAAAATGGCTCAACATTGAAGTGCTTTCGCTGCGTTTAGTTGACGAACGTTTCTATCACCTAGACACCTGTTTTTGTCCTCTGACAGGCGGCTATTTGCTCTACTACCCAGCCGCATTTGATTCCTACTCAAACCGCTTAATTGAAATGCGGGTCCCCCCAGAAAAACGCATTGCCATTGAAGAAGCAGATGCCGCTAACTTTGCCTGCAATGCCGTCAATATTGACAAAATTGTGGTAATGAACAAAATTAGCGAAGCCTTGAAAACGCGCATCACTAATGTCGGTTTTCAAGTAATTGAAACGCCGATGAGCGAATTTCTGAAAGCGGGCGGCGCCTGTAAGTGTTTGACGCTGCGGGTAACGGAACCGGTGCAAGAAGAGCGCTCGGCAAACGTGATGGTAGAAAGCCGCACAATTCGCATGGAAGGTCACTTGCTCGATGCTGGTTTAATCAGTCGCGCTTTAGACTTAATTATCGAAAACGGCGGCAGTTTCCAAGTGCTCAATTTCAATTTAGGAGAGCAGCGACAAAGCACATCCAGTGCAGACGTTAAAGTTTCGGCTCCTTCCCACGATGTGATGGAAGAAATCATGGGACTGCTGATTGACTTGGGTGCAGTTCCCCCGCCGCAAGAGATTTGCGACGCTATTTTAGAACCGGTACTGCAAGATGGCGTCGCCCCGGACGACTTTTATGTGAGTACGATTTATCCCACAGAAGTGCGGGTAAATAATCAGTGGGTGAAAGTGCAAAATCAGCGGATGGACGGTGCAGTTGCTATTACTGAAACTGCTGACGGTCCAGTAGCTAAATGCAAATTACTGCGAGATTTAAAAGTAGGAGAAAAAGTCGTTGTAGATGTAGTGGGTATCCGCACCATCCGCAAAACAGAATCGCGGGAACAGCGCAATTCTCAAGAATTCAGCTTTATGTCTGGCAGCGTTTCTAGCGAGCGCCGCGTAGAATTGGTCGTGGAACAAGTAGCGTGGGAATTGCGCCAAATTCGCGATCGCGGTGGCAAAGTTGTAGTTACGGCGGGGCCTGTTGTTATCCACACCGGCGGTGGCGACCATTTAGCGCACTTAATTCGTGAAGGTTACGTACAAGCGCTGTTAGGTGGAAATGCGATCGCGGTTCACGACATGGAACAATCGAATATGGGAACCTCTTTAGGGGTTGACATGAAACGCGGTATTGCTGTGCGCGGCGGACACCGGCACCACTTGAAAATAATTAACGCTGTGCGGCGTTACGGGAGTATTGCAAAAGCTGTTGAAGCAGGCCTGGTTACTAACGGTGTGATGTATGAGTGCGTAAAGAACAACATACCGTTTTCTCTTGCCGGTTCGATCCGCGATGACGGACCGCTTCCCGACACGCAAATGGATTTAGTTAAGGCTCAAGAAGAATATAGTGAGCTGTTACGGGGTGCGGATATGGTGTTAATGCTGTCGTCTATGCTGCACTCAATTGGTGTGGGAAATATGACGCCGGCTGGTGTGAAGATGGTCTGTGTGGACATTAATCCGGCGGTGGTGACGAAATTGAGCGATCGGGGTTCGATCGAATCTACGGGAGTTGTTACCGATGTGGGATTATTCCTAAGTTTGTTGGTGAATCAATTAAATAAATTGACCAGCCGCCATCACGCAAATCAAGCTGTTTAGGATGTGTTTTCAAACGCGGAGCTCCCCCCCAGCCCCCCTTAAAAAGGGGGGAGCAACAGTATCAAGTTAGACTGTAGGGTGCGCAGTGCGCACCTTACTGCACAAAGTGTCATATCAATTCCGGCTGCACCGGAATGATATAGCTTTGGTTTTTGGCCACCAATGGAAACAAGTAATCCCTTTAATCAAAGAAGATTGTTTCATCAGAACTTGGCAACGTTGAAATAATACCTCTTCTAATTCATCAAGATTTTGAAATGACCCATTGGCAATTGGTTCATTTACCAACGGCCAGAGACGCTCGGCTGGTTGTAATTCTGGAGAATGGGATGGCATAAATTCCAAGTGTAGACATAAGAGGGACTCGAACTTGTGGACTGGTATGCCAAAGAGCTTGGTCAATAGTTAATATGATGTGTTTGTCTTTACCTACTTCAAATTCAGGCGGCAAAATCTTCTCAAACTAAGTTAAAAAGCTCTATGTTAACTTTTGGGAGAATCCAAAAGTATGTTTCTGGCGTTGACGGGTGTACAAAACCATACAACCATAGCCATTGATATCGCCAATTTACGTTGGCTATGGGCTGCTCCCCATAGCCAACCCAAACTCGCCGAATTATTGGCTTTAATCCCAGACGATGCTCATCCATTCCCCACACTTCTACTGCTGCTAATGGATACTGCTGTTGAATTCGTTTAGCTGGCGCTCTCCGTTTTTTTTCCAAGCTTCTTGGACTTCAAGGTCAGCAAGGTCGTGTTCCGGTCTGGGTATCCGTAAGCGAAACTCCAACTTGCCGTAGATAGTCCCAACCCCTTTGTACGCTGACTGGACGTAAGAGTAAATTACTGATCCACTCAGTCACTTTACGACTGTTCTATAATCCTCCATCAGCGGGAGGAGTTGGTAAAGTTTGCTTCATTTGTGCTTGTTCCACAATAGACAGTAAAGGTTGAGTGCCCGGATGTTGATGACGTTTGTCTTTCAACCCATTAGCACCTAATTGATTGTAACGACGAACGCGCGCGATAGATCGAGTTACGGCAGTAACCCGTGATATTCGCGACATCTTCTGTAACTCGTCGAGTTGCCAAGAGCCAAATTATTTGGTAGCGTGTCCGTTCAATTGGGTAGGTATGCTTGACGATAAAGTTTAGACAACGGGCGAGGGGGTTTGAGGAGGCTCTAACTTTAGACGTTTAGGCATAACTTGTCCTCGTTGCACTCTTGACGCCCTTTCAGTATATCATTCCGGTGCAACCGGAATTGATATCATTGCATTATCTCCCTCATTGTCATTGCGAGGAACGAAGCAATCGCCTTAACTCAAAATCATCTCCCTCATTGTCACTGCCAGAAAGCAATCGCGTTGACTCCAATCAATCTCCCTCATTGTCATTGCCAGAAAGCAATCGCATTGACTCAAATCAATCTCCCTCATTGTCATTGCGAAGAACGAAGCAATCGCATTGACTCAAATACAAATAACTGTCTCTAAGCGTGTAGGGTGCGCATTGCGCAGCTTACAAAGTCGATAATTTAGCGCGTAGGCTTTTCTAAATCTGGTGGATGTGGCAGATCGTAAAGTCAAAAAATGACTGTAGGTGAAGCTCGCGCCATCGCTAAATATGCGAACAACAATGATGGCTTTTTTTTTACACAATCCACGTCTATTCAGGCAAAGAAAATTGGTAATTACTACAAACGATCGCGCTATAGGATGCAATGCAGCCATAATTGCGAGTAAAGCAACACTAAGAAATTATACGGATAGGTTTTGCTCGCAGGCATACAGGCATGACGGGGTGACAACCCCGTCAGAACACTGATATAATCAAGGACATAGCCCTCATACCCCTCTGAAAGAATGGTAGTTTGTTTCCCCTGATTTTCATTAATTGAGTAATAATTTATTGACAAAATTCCATACCAATTAGCCAACATTGACCATATAATCCTATCCAAAAACTACTATGACGACCTATTGAGCGCCCCTATTCAGTTAACCTGCCCACATATTTTTCTACTCCCATCGTCTTGATTTTTTGACATAGAATTACAGCAGAATTATAAGCAAAAGCTATCAATAATATCAAAGGGTTTAAACGCTGATTATTAGCAGGGCTTCTTTCTAAATAGTAGCCACCGCTTTTACAATCTTTAAACATCGTTTCAATGCCATTGCGACACTTAAAAGTATCAATTGACTGCTTGAAAGTGCCGACATTAGTCAAAAGATACCAAGCTTTATCCTCCTGTTTTCCTTGATATTTACCTCGCCAATAACCAGCAATATCAAAAGTCCCAAGTCCTTTTTGTTTGGTAAACTTTACATCTGACAAATAAAAGCTTGTTCCTGGCAGTAAGCCCAGGTCTGACAAGAGGATATAATCAGAATTTTCTGATTGAATATATCGCCCTTGTTTTACTCTAAGAATAAACTTCACTTGCTTGTTACAGAGCCAGGATGCCAACTTGACACTACCAAATTCCCGTGAAGCGAAGCTATCCCGAAGGGAATCGCCTAACACGATCGCTTCATAATCGGACAGTAACTCTAAAACAGGAGTAATTAGAGCTTGTTGTTCGCAGATATTACTACATCCCCTCTTGTCTAATAGTCGCCAGTATAAGGGGATACTTCGTTTTTCCCAGACCAGACTGAGCATAAATACGTTGTGCGCTCGCCCGAAGAGTGCGATCGATTGCAAGCTTCAAAGGTTTTGATTTCTTAAATTTGGCTTTTAAGATTTCTTTGACAAGCGGAAACCACAGACTTTCTATGTTGAAGCAGTCTAATTTGAGAAATCTTTGCAGACTACGCCTCCGTCTCTCAAATTGAATTGGATAGGGCATTACAGAAGCGAGCAATTCAATACTAACCTGTCTGTGCCTGGAGCAACAAATCTACCAGGATTTTGAGAGTCAGGTATTCTGCTGGTTTGAGTTGTTTTTCTAGATGGTTTTGGTAAAATTGAGGAAACATAATTAACAGATGGGGCCACTTATAGCGGTTCTCAAAAAAGTGAGGTATGCCCTATGCCCACGGAGGCCTATGCCCTATGCCCACGGAGGCTTATGCCCAGTCGTACCTCAGATGAGAGCTCGAAAGGCTATAATAATTTCGACCCCATCTTTTTTGAGGTGCGAGTTGCGTAAATCCGCCACCAGTGCGGGTTTTGACGGGGTTGTCACCCCGTCAGCATACAGGCTCTACGCACGCATTCTATAAGTAGGGCACCCTGCACCCTACTGTATTGCTTCGCTAACGATCGCGGTCGTCAAAATTAGATTATTTTATAATATCAATTCCGGCTGCGCCGGAATGATATCAAATCCGCGCTTCGAAAGTCGGGCGTAAAGTCGAATCCGGAGACCAAAAAATAATTCGCGCAATTTTCAGTTTTTTGACTCACAGTCAACCGTCAACCGTCAACCGTCAACAATCACGGACGGTGCAACCGGAATCCATATAACTGGCAAATTTCAGTCGGTTTCCACAGAACTTACCCCTGCAGGCATAGCCCCGTGAGCGACAATAGTCTACATTGCCTATCTTCTTACAATTTTATTCTTGAAGCTTTATTCTATGCAGCTTCATATTAAATTGGTATTAAGGATTAGAGGGTTTCTCGGATCTTGGCTTAAAAGGGCGCAAGGAAATGTGAGAAATCGACCTGTTATAATTTTATGTTCAGAAGGAGAAAGCCATGTCGGCTCTCCTGAGTTTATGGTGTAAAATGTACCTAATAATACATTTACCGTTATGAGCTTCCATCTAGACTATCTATT
>NZ_JAUBVJ010000057.1:0-54489 GCF_036702785.1 Microcoleus sp. AR_TQ3_B6
GTATTCCCCTTTATGAAAACTGGCATTGTCTATAATAATAATGTCTCCTGGTTCTAATTTTGGTAACAAACAATCTTGTAACCAAGTCTCAAATAAGCTTTTATTACATGAGCCTTGAAAAGTTAGAGGAGCCAAGATTTTTCCTGATTTTAACGCCGCCAGCCAACTTACTCTTTCTGTTCTTTTACCAGCTCTAAGAGCTTGACATCTTTCCCCTTTCAAGCTATAGCCATAGGGGTAATCTTCTCTATTATCAAATCCAGCTTCATCTACATAAACTTTCCTGTTATTAGCAATTTTTTCTAGCTTTTCTCTAAATTCTTCTCTTTTTTCTTCATCTCTTTCTTGATAGCCATAGGTTTTTTTTTCGAGTAATTCCCACTTTTTTACAAGCATAACTAATATTCTGCTGAGTCGCCCCATCACCCCATAATTGGGCCATTTGTTTTTGGGTTTTGTCACGATTTTCTCTCACAAATTCTTCAAATTTTTTTAAGTCCTGAATTTTCGGTCGAGTTCCTACTCCTACAGGCTCGCTTGCCTTTACGTCTCCTGTTTCTCTTTCTTTTTTCAGCCAGAGATCTAATGTGTTGCGACTAATTTTAAAAAAATGACTTACTTGTACTTTTTTTTCTCCTCTTTTCACGGCTGCAACGGCTTTCGAGCGTAAATCGTAACTATAAGGTGCAGGCATGGCTATTTTCCACTAACTCTTACTGCATCTTATCATACTTTTGTCCTAACTATAGCGCGTAGCGCTATACCAAACTTTATACATTGTTAAAAATGAAAGCTTATTCGATTGATTTTAGGCAAAAAATCCTTGATACTTATCATGCTGAACCCATTTCACAAAAAGCAATAGCTAAGCGTTTTTCGCTCGACCTTGAGCTTTGTACAAAAATTGCTTAAACAGTATCGTGAAACAAAAAACATCACTCCGAGAACTGACCGATGTGGAGTCAAAGGCAAACTTAATGCCGAGCAACTACTCATTTTGGCCCAATTGATTGAAGAAAATAATGATGCAACTCTTGAAGAACTCCGTTATTTACTTTATGGGAAAATTGGATTTTCCGTTAGTATATCAACAATAGGAAGAATGATAAAAATCTTAGGCATTACTGTAAAAAAAAACTCTCTTCCCTTCAGGTAAAGGAACTGAGCGAGTTCAAATCCTGCGATGTGAGTTCTGGGAAAAAATTAAAGAGGTGAGTTTTAAAGACTTAATATTCATTGACGAATCGGGAGTTAATTTGGCAATGGTTAGGTTATATGCTAGGGCTTTAAAAGGTGAAAGAGCCAAGGGGCCCAAACCAACTAAGCGTGGCAAAAATGTCTCCATAATTGGAGCCATGTCAGTCAATGAAATCTTGACATCGGTTAATCTAATAGGTGGAACCGATGCAATTACCTTTGAAGCTTTTATTGTCAGAAAACTTGTGCCAAAACTATGGAAAGGTGCTTGTGTAGTGATGGATAATTGTCCCATTCATCTGGGAGAAGAAGTGAAAAAAGCGATCGCAAAAAAAGGGGCAAAATTAATATACTTATCACCTTATTCACCAGATTTTTCACTCCTTGAAAATCTGTGGTCAAAACTTAAAATTATTCTCCGTTCTATCAAGACTACTAATTATCGAGAATTAGGAAAAGCACTCTTAGTTTGCGTTCGGACAAGTTACATCGTCAAATATTTTTAACTGGTTTACACACTGCTGTTATTGTACCTCATCTTTTTGAGAAAGGCTATATATCCATTGCTTGATTTTAATCGTGAACTGGCAAAATCGTTCGTTTGAATGAGCTCAAAATAGGGGGTCTGAAGTCTTACCCGCGCTTCCGGAAGACTTAAATGTTCCGAGAAATGATACAAAGTCTACAACCCTTATATAGAAAGGGCTGCAAGTGTTTGCTCCAATCACGGAACATTTAAGTCTTCCACGAACACTTACAACAACTGACAAACACTGCAACCGTACTCCGCTATAAAGCATTACTTATTAACCTTAATTAAATTTTGTAACCGTTTCTCAGCATCTTTTTGGTAGGAAACCAGTTTGTGTTTTTTGAAAAGATTAGCGGCCTGCCGGAAATCAGCTTTAGCCTTTTCCTTAGAGCCCATACGTTCATAGACATCCCCACGATTTAGATAAGTAATCGCGTCATTAGGTGGAAGTATTCCAACTTTTAAGGTTCTATTGAAGCAGTCAAGAGCGGATTCTAGTTTTCCAAGTTGTGCGTAACTCTGACCAACCTTAAAATTAAGCTCTGCTGTCCTCTGAATCAATGGACGGTTTTTTGCTCGAAAATCTTCCGCATCTCCCGTAAAATTTTCCATCTCTTCTACGGTGCCATCTGCAATTGTCTCATTTAATGCAGCCGCTCCAGCCTCGTGGTATTTGCGAATAGCTTCTTTGTGCTTTCCCGCTGCTGCCAACTTATCTGCTGCGGTTTCCAAAGTGTTAGATTTTTCAGTGATTTTTCGTCCTTCACTTTCAGTTAAAGCATCGGCATAGCAAGTTCTCTTATATTTCTCTTCGAGAGTTTGAACTTGCTGCGGAGAAGCACTTTTTTCGGTTTGAGGTAAATTAGAGTTGACTTCGATGCAACCGTGGCACGCAAGTACAATTGCTAGTGCTATCGATTTAATAAAATTTTTTTGCATGATAAAACCGTATCGTGATTACTCCTTATTTTAGTTACAGTTCGTTAGGTCTTTCCCGAAAGGAAAGTTTTTCCGGAAACCCTATAGGTTTCCAGAAAAAACTTTCCTGCACGATTGACACAGCCACCCCTCAAGCGAGTGACTGTAAAGTTTTATAGGATATTTGGCAAACTCGGGCGGTTAATCAAATGCCCGTAGGTTTGGGCAACCATCCGCGTGTCTGAGTGACCAAGCAAGTAAGCCACCCCAGTCAGCGGGACTCCTTGCTCGATCGCGTGAGATGCAAAACTGTGCCGAATAATGTGCGGGCGACGGTATGGAATATTTGCGACGCTCAGCACTTTTGTCCAGCGCTTCCGAAAGTTGTGACAGTCTATAGAATTTGTCCCGGTCGGATTCTTAAAAACCAGCTCCTCAGATTTTTTTGTCGCGCTCGAAACCTGGTCAAGGAGTTTTGCTAGCTCGGAATTTATTTTGAGGAATCGGACGCTTCCGGTTTTGGTGGATTTCCTGACACGCTCGTAGTTTTTCCCGGGCCGCCGAGAGAGAGATTCGCAAATGCAAATTTCCCCCCGCTCAAAGTCGATGTGCTTCCAAAGAAGCCCGATCGCCTCAGACATCCGGCAACCACTGAGAAACAGAAATTTGGCGAACGGAACCCAGGCCGGGTAGTGTTCCTCAAACCCAGAAATTATTCTGGCCGTTTCACTATGAGAAAAAGGCTTAATAATTTCCTTGGTTTTTTTGCGCGATTTGATTTTCAGCCAAGGGTTAGCACTGAGCAAACCTTCAGCAACAGCCCAGGCAGCCATATTTTTTAAATACCGAAGTCGGGCATTGTAGGTTTGTGGCGCTAGAGAATTTCCAAGAAACCAATCCGTATCACCGACGAGCGGGTTGCCAGCTTTGACAATTTGGCGACGCGTCACGTGGTAATGGTCTGCGGCCGTTTCCACTGTTAAATCTAAAGTCTGAACCCATAAATCCCAAATTTCTAAAAGTGGGGGATTTTTCTCAGGCTCCGACTGTAAATGCTGCGATAGCTGGGTGAGGAGCTTCTGAAGTTCTGGCGTTAAGGTTTGCATAATTTTAAGCGCCTCCAAATTTTTTCATCAGTTCTGCAAGTTGAACTTTTCCTTCGGCAAACTTTCGACCTTTTTTGCCGAGAAGATTTTCGATAATCCAAGTGGCAGTTTTTCCCTCGACTTGCGCTGCTTCCACTTTCCACCAAAGTTCTAATTCCTTAGCATCGTTTTCGGAAGTGGTAGCGGAAATTTCAGGCTGTAAGTCGTTGGTATATATAGCTTCCAGCGCTTCCCGCGCCGCTTCCACTTCCGTCTCGGAACTTGCAATAATTGCCTCGGCTTCCTTTCGTCGCTGCTGTTCGGACACGTACACCGATGTACTGATTTCATCGACTAAATCAGCGGCAACAGCAGCATCTTTCATTGCCTCGAATTCCAATTCTTTGGCTACCTTGAGAGCGCATCGGCGCGCCTCGAAGCAACAGGCAAACCCAGACAACAGGGCGACGCCTTGCATGAAATTGTGTAAGGGAATTTTGCGGGAGAAAATGAACGGCGGGGCTAGCCAGAGCGTCAGCCCAGAAATAGTCAGAGTCGAAACTTTCAGGAGCGACATAGCATCACCCCCATACCTACAAGCGCGCCGATCGTGCTGGCAATTAACCGAAATCGGAATTGCAACAAATCGATTTTCAGGATGGCGATAATTGCATCATCCAGGAGCCAAGCGGTAGCGCTGACGATGAGTTTGAGGGCAAAAAGCGCCTGGACAAAGAGCAGCAGAGAAGGGTGCAGCGAAGCCAGCCAGCAAAGGAAGCTGGAGGCAATCGCAGTCAGCAAGAAGTTGTTACCGAGTGCGCTCGCCTTTATCATTTCTCCGCGCCTCCCAAAAGCTTGGTTTTGATGGCTTCAATCCGCGCAGCAGCATCAGTTTCAGCCTTCTCCAGTCCAACTCCTAAGCGAGCGTAGCCCGGGCGCAGCCCTTGCAAAGTCTTGGCGTGTTTCACGTCCGCGCGCTTTTTCGTTAGCTCGTTAGTGGCAACGCTTGACTCGTAAGCCCGATGTGATTTATGGACTTTTGCATCGGCTTCTTCAATCTTGGTCATTGCTTTGTAGGTTTTCTTGGCGTGCCTTGCATCCTCAGTTTTCTGTTTGGCAAGTTTTTTCATGGCGTCTGCTTCTTCCTTGCTGAAGTAGCGCGGAGCCTCGCACACTGGTGTAGTGCGGATACTCGCGAAGCTTCCGGAATTTAGGGGCGTGATAACGCTCGCATCGGTCGGAGCGGTTAATTTCTCGCTCTTATGGCTGATGGCGTCACTACTGTCGCCACCAAATAGCCTGGTCATTGTTCCCATTATTTCTGTGCTCCGATTTGAATGTTGATGCGAACTGGGGGAAATAAATTCAGAGGGTTGATTTGTCGCCACATAGACATTGCCAACAAAAACACTCCCGCCGATGCGAGTGCGAGTGCGATGAGTTGACCCCAGTCAACCCAGTCCAAAAAAGTGGAATTTTGGCGGCTAAAACTACACACCGGGGATGAGCCATCATTAGTCCAATGCAGCGTGTCTACAGTGTCTACATTGCCTAGTGTTGTATTTAGCAGCGTGTCTAGCGATTCACCGTCAACGAGGTAGAGTTCTAGCAGCGCTTCCCACGTAGCAGTTTTGCTGAGTTTTCCGAACTGTTTGGCGTCTTCATTGGTAAAGCCCCGGTCAAAAGCGATCGCTCTGAGCCGGTCAATCCGGCGGCAACTGACGGCAGGTTTAATCATCCCCACCCCCCATATCGCTTAAAGCCAGTATCGAGTACAAAACTTTTTGAGACTCAGATATTGTGTGAGTGGAAAGACTCAGTACATCAGGAAATTTTTCCGCCCATGATTCAAGGAAGAGCAGGGCACTATTGATAGGACGCTCTAATTCTTCAACCTGGCAGTATGCAGTCTCTGAACTCTCTTGTAGGTAGCGTTGAGCTGTGTAGACAAACTCTTGCCACAGCTCACATTCCTGGAAACCTTCTAACGCTTCTATCAAAGCTCTATTAAGCTGCCTGAGCGTTTCGCGGTCTATCAAAACAACATCAACCGAATCGCAAGTCAATAAGAATTGCGATCGCCCCTCCGTAGGGGTTTCTAAATCTGGCATGATTATTTAGCTCCAAACGTTGTCTCTGAACGGTTGGGGAAGTCGTGACTTGGTTAGCGGCTCCAATCGCTAGTCAGTCGCGCATCAATCTTCCTTAGTTACTCACGATTGCAGACTTACAGCTCCTTGTCAACACAGGTACTGTAAAGTTTTGTTTCGCCAAAGTTGCCCGTAGAATCAACATATTAACAGCATCAAAGCGGGCGTAAATGCTCCAAAATTTTGCCATCTAAATACACAGCATTAATCACTTTTTCCGACGTATCGCACCACTTAGCCACCACCGCACTCGGTACACCTTTGCCTACCTGTTCGCTGATAAAAGTATCCCGACAAGAGTAAGGCGTAGTTGTCTTACAATCCTGTTGATGTTGGCGGGTGCTTTCAGTAATCGGGTCAACCAACTTATGCCATACCTGCTTAGTAAAATTGTTGTAGTTAATCGCCCCGCCCTTAACGGGTGAGGGAAAAACCAACCTATCTTTGTCGGTTAAATTTTGTGGCTTAATACTCTTCAACAACCGAACCAGTTCTTGATTGCAAAGAAATTTGCGCCGCTTATTGTTTTTACTGCCGTCAACCCTTGTCTCCCTACCGCTTGGGTGCTGTATACTCCCGTTGAACACAATGTGAGAAAAGTCAGGATCAATATCACACCATCTCAACCCCACAGCTTCCGAGGGACGGCATCCAGTCAGCAGCCAGAACTGCACCATAGGGTAGTAAAAACAAAACTTTTGCCCCGTTTCTCCCCTCCCGTTCCACGTCCCTCTGTGGTTCTTGAAAGCCTCCAATACCAACTCTTTCTCTTGAGCCGTAAAAGCATTAGGCTCAGGGTCACTTTCCCAGTTGTGCTTGGGCAACTCTGCCGACATCCCTTCAAACGGGGAGGCAGTTAACCCCTTCACAATCTTGAACTTAATCCCCCACTTAACCGCTGCATTTAGATGGGTTAAAACCCGCTTTGTCATGCTGTTAGTCGTATCCTCCAACAACCAAGCGCGTACCTGCAAAGCACTGTCCTCTGACAGAGGCTGGTAAGGACAGCGGTCAATATAACTCTGAATGCCCGTCACCATGTAATTGAATGTTGTTGTCTTGAGTGTGGGCTTCTTGAACTCCAAGTATCTCTCAAACAATTTAGTCAGCGTCAGTTCTGGCTTAGGTTTGATAGTCTCAACGACGGTCAAGTGAGTTTGGGTTTTGTACTTTTTGAGTGTGGGGTCAAACCGCTCAAACTTGATATCAGATTCAATCAACTGTGCTTTAGCTTCTGCCAGCTTCCAGTTTTCAGGAGTATCTGCCAGATTAAGGTACAGGAATTTTTGCTTGCCCCCGCAAAAATGTCTGGGCATCTGCAAGCGTAGCCGCCCCTGATTAGTCTGAACGACTACGGAACCTTTTTTAGCTTTGCTAGGTGGAAGATTGACCATAAGATTCTGTCAACTCAACACCCCCATAATACCCGTTTGAATACAGAATGAATACAATTCCCTGACAGCCCCCTGTCGCAGTCGCTAAAAGCCAGTACAGGCAAGCGGTTCAAGATTGTCTTCATTTAGCCTTCCAAGCTAACTATGCGGGTTCGATTCCCGCTGCCCGCTTCTATCTATAAAAACCTCAAACTCACGAGAAATCAACGGTTTGAGGTTTTTTATTGCTGATTTTTCGGGTTGGTGAGGGATCCAGTTGACTAGAAATTGACTACGATTTGACTGCGGAATGACCAAACTGAGTATCAACTGAGTATCAACTGACTACGGTTTGACTGCGGTCAAGAAACCGCAGTCAGTCCTTCCCCGCAAAATACTTCACTTCTAGGGGTAAGTCAGGGTTCCCTCACAACAAGCTGTCAGCTAACTAAGCAACTATAGAATTACCCGTTCAGGCGACTATATAATCTTGATACTCCCCAGGGCTGAAGCCACGGGGATTTTTGAATGAATCCGAAAACTCTCAAAGGCGTTATCAAAGCACCTCTATACGCTCAAAACAACTACCAGTATAAAGGGTATTGCAATTGCGCTTACTTTTAAATTGTGTTTGCTTTCATAATCCATCACAATGCCAGATAGGTACGCTTCACACTCTGCCATTACTTGTCAGTTATACAGGCTTACTACTCCTCAAGGAGTGTGGTGGCTCACTGTGCCGGGATTTCTCCGATACTAGAGTGTTTCAACACGTAGATGGTTGTTTTACTTGCAATCTAATTCTAATGCAACCTTTCAATCAGTTGTGTAAAGAAATATTGAAGGCGGTTGAAACCGCAGCCGACTTCCTCCCCGTGTCTAAAGCCAGGGGCTTCCGTCTCGTTTTTCGGTGAACTACCAACGTTCTGTTTTGGGTCAGAGTAAAAGTGGGCATATTTCTCCCCTCGCCGCCTATCACGAGCAAAGCGATAGATTTCTGATTGAAGACGTAGCCAGTTATAAATATCCCCCTGTATGGGTTTCTACTGAGAATCTGTGGAAAGCGATGAATACAACTGATTCAAGTTCTCAAAAGACACGCTGCTATCTTGTTGTGCGTCAGTGAAAGAAAGACTTAGGCTATTGCATAGGCTCCGCTTCAATCACTTACTCAAAAATGGCAAGATTACGGGTGCGGTCAACAGTGATTAGAGCATTATGCTATCTTTGATTTGAACTTGGTCAGTTTTGAAAAGCATTATGTCTAAACTTTTTGCCGTTGTTGTAGCAACCATTCCAGAGTATTACGACTACAAAAACGCTCACCCAGAACACGACCCAAATCAGCTAGCTTGGTTTCGCGAGCAACAGGAGAAACGAATACTACTGTGCTGTGGCCCGTTTTTTCCCCATGATGGAACCGGGCTTTGGGTGATTCAGGCAGAAAGTGTGGAAGAGGCTCAAACAATTGTTAACAGCAGCCCCCGTGCGCGGGATGGTATGTTAGCAGAATCTACCAGAGTAGTGGAGTGGCAGGTGCATATTGGGCGCGAGCGTTTTGAGGAGACTAAATAGGTAGGCGCTATATATAGCCTTTCTCAGAAAGATGAGGTACAAGTTTAGATTTTAGATTTTAGATTTTAGATTTTAGATTGGGGGATTGGCAATAGTTCGGACAGTTTTTTAACGCTCCTGTAAGCCGAGGGCGAGGAAGCCCTGCCATTTTTAACGCATTTTAGGAAACTTAGGGCTGGACTTAAATCTTGAAAAAATAGCCCACTATATAGCCAGTAAGGGTTTCGGAGACTCGACTCGATCTAAAACTGTCCGAAGTATTGATTGGGGAATTGTTAATTAATTCGTGAATACTTCATCTTTCCGACAACCGCTATAAGTTATAGATCCTGTAAACCCGCCCTAATCGAGACTTCACGACCTTGACTCCAGGCAAACAAAAACGAAGTCGCCCCGCGCGATATTACGCAGCAACTGGCAAAGTAATCACAAATTCCGTGCCCTGTCCTATTTGAGAGTTTACCTCAATTTTGCCGTGATGCTTGGCAACGATTTGATAGGAAATAGCCAACCCCAATCCAGTGCCTTTGCCGATCGACTTTGTAGTAAAAAATGGATCAAATATCTGTTGGGCATAGCTTGGTGCAATTCCCGGCCCGTTATCCCGAATCTTGACGGTGACAGTATTGTCTGCCGTAACTTCCGTGCTAATCCAAATGGTTGGCGAATACCCTTTGTCTCCCTTTTTTACCTCCTCCAACGCATCTATTGCATTGCTTATCACGTTCATAAATACTTGATTTAGTTGCGCTGGAGAGCACTCAACCCCAGGCAACTTGCCGTATTGTTTAATAACTTGAATACCTTGTTTGAGCCGGTGATTGAGAATTACGAGGGTGCTGTCTATTCCTTCGTGAATGTCGGCTGATTTCATATTTCCGTCGTCCGAACGCGAAAAATTGCGCATGGATACGACAATTTCATGAATGCGCTCGGCTCCCATTTTCATCGAAGACAGGGTTTTTGGCAAATCTTCTATGAGAAATTCGAGTTCAATGTCTTCGATGTGTTGTATAATTGCATCTGGTGGGTTTGGATAATATTCTTGATAGAGAGTTACCAGATCTGCCAAATCTTGGATATATTGGTTGGCATAGTCAATGTTGCCGCCGATGAAGTTGACGGGATTGTTGATTTCGTGGGCTATCCCTGCAACCATTTGACCGAGAGACGACATTTTTTCGGTCTGGATTAATTGGGATTGAGTGTGTTTGAGTTCTTGTGTATACTCGCTAACTCGCTGAATCAATTGATTGAAAGAGACCGCTAAAACTCCGATTTCGTCTTGGGTTGTGACTGGTACTTGCAGGTTAAAATTCGATTCGCGAGCGACTTGCTGAGCCACATTAGTGACGGTTTCGAGGGGTTGGGCGATCGCGCGGCTGGTTTTGTCCGCCAGTGTGACGGCGATCAGTGCTGAAATTACCATACTCCCGAGAATAATTCGGTTACGCAAACCTTCAGCTTCTTCTAATGCTTGGGCCCCTTGCTGCTTATGAATTTCTACTGCAGAAATTAGCTCGGTTAAACTCTGAGCAAGGTTATCTAGTACGATCGCCTCTTGACCGCTGTTAGTCCTCAACATTTGTAGCTGTGCGGACTCGAGGCTGTTTGGCTGCAAATTCCCAACTTCTGCTTCTTTTAACTGCAAATTAATTAGCTGACCGTAGTAATCAATGACCCGGGCAGATTTATTCAATATAGCCTGGAACTCAGCCTCTTCTGTTGCTAGCTTATCGGGATTTTGTCGTGCGAAAGATTGACTTTCTGAAATCAGGATTTTCGCCTGATTGATTTTCCATAAAAACCGATCGTACTCGTATTGCACCGACACAGTGTTTCCCAAAACGGTCGGCAATCTCGCCGCGTGCGATCGGGCTTCAAATAGGGTATTTTGCAAATTTTGCAGCATTTGCTGCTGCTGTTGGGCAACATTTACCTGAACTAAAGCTTGCTTGCGAAAGTAGTCTCCCAATCTCTGTCCCGCAGCAGTTCCCAAAATTGCTATGCCGATAGCTAAAGCATAACCGTAGCTAATTTTTTGGCCGATCCGCAAATGGTTGAATCGTCCTTTTAGCCAGCTTAGATTAATGGTTGAATGTTGTAACAAGGTTTTTTTAGCAGAGTGCTATTGCTCTAGTTTGCTATCTTGGGGCTGAGTGTTGTTAAATAATAACATTAGAAGTTCCTCCCAAACGAACCAGAAGTAATTGAGCGAAGAAAAGCAGAAGGCACTTATGATGAAGGCAGCAAGCAGTTTTGAGTGTTTAATTTTGACTTTTGAAATCTTTAACTCACAACTCACAACTCACAGCTCAACGCTTCCCCTAGTATCTCTGTTTTTAGACTAGAGGGTTTGTGATCTATATCAACACTCTATGTGATTATACGCAGATTTACCAAACTTATGATACAGCTATTAGTATTTGTAGTAAATTGGGACACCAAGCCCAACTAATGGTTCTCCCCGCTTTTCTTTTTCTGCCAGTTCTAGGTTTAATTCTAGCACTTTTGCTAAAATATCGTCGCTGTCAATAAATCCGTAAGGTGGCATTACTTGTCGATCGAGTTGAGCGTGGAGTTTAAAGAGCTGACTTGTTGGTTCTTCAAAAAACTTATTGTAAAGTAGAGTAATTCCCCACTGTTTTGTTAAAATTTATTGAGTGCAGTACAGTGAAGTAGTAAGATCGAAGCGGCCTCGCCTTTCTCATTCCTAAACGTTTGCCATTTTAATACGGTAGCAGGTTCAATCATGGTAAATTCTCAGTATGAGGGATATTCCGCCGGAAAACACACCGTTTTACTCCAAGAAAACTTTGGAAGTGCAAAAGTGTATGCACAAAATGCACAGTCAGTGCTTAACAAAGCTACTGGATTTATCAATGCTTACGATTTCACGCTGAATCCTTATCGCGGCTGTCAGTACGGATG
Organism: Microcoleus sp. AR_TQ3_B6; assembly: GCF_036702785.1. Classification (NCBI taxonomy): domain Bacteria; kingdom Bacillati; phylum Cyanobacteriota; class Cyanophyceae; order Oscillatoriales; family Microcoleaceae; genus Microcoleus; species Microcoleus sp. AR_TQ3_B6. The sequence continues at coordinate 11,762 of NZ_JAUBVJ010000057.1, forward strand.
CACCTATTGTTATGCTGCTGCTTTTAGCCCGAATGCACAGATGCGGCAGGATTGGGGAAATTGGGTAATTATCAAGCAAAATGCAGCGGAAATCTTAAAGAGAGAGTTGCAAAGTTGGCATAAGAAAAACCCAGATCGGCCGCCTAGCATTTACATGAGTAGTGTCACCGATCCGTATCAGCCAATTGAATCTAAAGAACAACTAACTAGGCACTTGTTAGAAGTGATGGTTCCCTATCAACCGACGCTGGTTATCCAAACTCGCAGTCCTATGATAACTAGAGATGTTGATATTTTACAGCAATTTCAGCGGTTGCGAGTTAACATGAGCATTCCCACTGGTAGCGAAAAAGTGAGGAAAGATTTTGAACCAAAATCGCCGAGTATTCCTGCGAGACTCAAAGCTATTGCAAAACTGAGATACAGCTTTCCTTACCGAGAAAATTGCGAAGTCAGATTTTCGATAACTGTAACGCCGCTACTCCCTACCTTACCGGAAGATGAAGCTGATTTTATTAACAAGCTGGAAGTTGCCGATCGGGTGGTGATTCAGGATTTTCATGCCAGCAACGCACGATCGCTAGTAGCATCAACGCGCTCAGAAGCATTACCTCTTAAACAAAAGTACGCTTGGTGGTACAACAGCGAACAGCAGAGTTATCAAAATTTTAAAAATAAACTAAAAGCGATGCTCCCGGGGGTTGAAATTAGGGAAGGTAAAGAGGGATTTGGCTATGAATAACCCGCTAGCTAACTGGTGGCGTTCCCAAAAGTTTAACGAAGCCGTTAAGAGTCAAAATAATCGACTTGCCAAACAACTGTTAAAAGAAATACAAAATTCCGGGGCAAAACTCTCATGGCAGCAGAAGCTATTTAAAGAGCGCCTACAGCTTGAAAAATTGTTGCAGCAAAAAAATGACCGCATCAAAGAAGGCGATCGGCGTTTAGAAGAATTAGAAGTGCAACTGGGCTTCGGACAACTTGACGATTCGCTGGCGCGGATCGATCGATTAACCTTGTTTCCCGACACCAAGTTTATTGAATATATTAAAAATTCTTTCAAAATGACAGAATGCGATGCAAGTATGATTCAATGCACTGGTATTGATGAGAAAGTATTTAATGAGTTTGAAAAACATTTGGCTGGCTTCATCAAAAACGAGCTTAATAACTTGAGCCGTCAAAAAACTAATGTTAATTCTTTACTAGAGCAAGCTATTGACGATATACAAAAACTGAAAGAAGGGCAAGATCCGCAATACAGTTTTGAACTCAGTCCTCACATCTATTTAATGAGGTATTTCCTAGAAAACGTCTATTGTACATATCTAGCTTGGTTTTTCATTTACAAGGCAGGGTTATTACCAACTAAAGTCAATATCCTTGATATTGCGGCTGGGCCGGGTACAGTTGCTTACGGACTAGCTTTGTTGCTGCAAAGCAGTCGCGACTTTTTTTCAATGCCGCCAATGCACATATCCTACTACTCTCTGGAACAGCAAAAAGCTTTTCAATATCGCGGACTCCAGTTTTGGCGGCAGTACATGGAACCCCAAGCGATGAATGCTTACTTTCGGTTTGATACTTCTAGTATCTTTGATAGCGACAACCAATCTCAAAGACTGCCGAAAAAGTTCTTTGATTTTATTGTGATTTCTCACTGTTTTTTTAACGATGAGGAGAGAAGAGAAAAATCCCTTCAGATTTACAAGGATATATTTACAAACAGCCTGAATGATTCGGGTTACGCTTTGCTAATTATTCAAGAAAAGAAGTTGCTGATACCATACAATGTTCGTCGAGTTGATGATTGCCAACAGGAGCTAAGTGTCGTACAACAATTTGTTGATGAGCTGGGTTTAAACTTAGTTTGGTATAAATATTTACATTCAACTAATAGCAGGACATCCCATCCTAACTTTGGAAAGTTTGCTAGAGAAAACTTACCTGTTCAGAAATTTATCAGTCCACTTTTCCGCCAGCACTTTAAGTTACCCTATGACTTAAATTATACACTTGATGATTATGTGATATTAGCAAAAAAATAAGTACAAAATAGTTAAAATTTTGTGAGAGAGCTTTGAACCTTTTTTGCTGCTTTTTTAGACGAATGCGAGCTGCGAGGCAGGGGTTTCAACTCCTGCCTGACTGTTGGACTGGATCAGTGACCGATCATCCAAGGCCGTCCCCCTCGGTGTTCGCGATTCCCCTGCGGTTTTGGTTCCTCAGAACGCTTAATTACCTGCGGTTCCCGGTTTTCTTGACCTTTCAACCGCAGCTTTCCAGTTAGAATCATCGGCGGCGAAAAGATGCGTTTAGCAAGAGTGTCGCAACTCGGGCAAAGCACCGGTGTATCTGATTCTGCAAGAGAGCGCCACTTATCAAAAATGCCGCAAGTTTCACACTTAAAATCGTAAAGAGGCATATCAATTTTTGAGGGTAGATTTGGATGCAAGGAGTAGGCCCAGGCCAGCGCCCGCCATACTAATTTAGGACTTACGCAAGAAAGCAATTCTTACACTATTTGTAACGGTAAGGTGTGCATTGCTCACCCTAGAACTAGAGTCGGTGCGTAAATCCTGTAATTAAGAGGGCAGAATATCCATCTCAAAAATTTCTGTCGGTAAAGCAATAGTGCAGCAAGCATTGGGAATATCCACAATGCCGCTGATGCGACCTTCAACCGGAGCACAGCTTAACAGCAAATACGCTTGTTCTCCGGTAAAACCAAACTTTTTCAAGTATTCGATCGCATTCAAACAAGCTCGGCGATAAGCAACGTGAGCATCCATATAATACTGCTGACCAGTAAATTCATCAACAGAAATCCCTTCAAACACCAGGTATTCAGAATAGCGGGGCTCAACCGGCCCGGGTTTGAAAATCGGGTTGACCATCGCGTATTTATCCATGCCGCCTTTGATAATATCAACGTGGAGGTCGATGTACCCCGACATTTCAATTGCCCCGCAGAATGAAATCTCCCCGTCTCCCTGAGAAAAGTGAATATCTCCCATCGAAAGTTTCGCGCCTTCGACATAAACCGGGAAGTAAATTCTCGAACCCCGGGACAGGTTTTTAATATCGCAATTGCCGCCGTGTTCGCGGGGAGGAACAGTGCGCGCCCCTTCGGCCGCCACTCGCTCGAATTCTGCCCCTTGCAGCGACCCCAAAACAGCATTTTTGGGGTTCGGCAGTGCTGCTAAAGGCGGCACTCGATCGGGATTTGTTGCTACTAATTCCGCTTCCCGTTTGTTCCATTTATTCAACAATTCAACAGAAGGAGCGCAGCCGATTAAACCCGGATGAGTAATCCCAGCAAACCTGACCTTTGGTATATGTCTGGAAGCGGTATAAATCCCCTGAAAATCCCAAATTGCTTTAGCAGCAGTCGGAAAATGTTCGGTCAAGAAACCGCCGCCGTTTTCTTTAGCAAAAATTCCCGTAAAACCCCATTCGTCCCCTTGCAAAGCTCCGATGTCGAGGATATCGACTACTAGAATATCTCCTGGCTGCGCGCCGTTAACGTAAATTGGCCCGCTCAAAACGTGAACTACTGTTAAGTCTACATCGCGAATATCGTCGGGACTGTCGTCATTTTTAATTTGTCCGTCTGTCCAGTCTTTGCACTCGATGCGAAATACATCTCCGGGATTGACGGAAACTACTGCTGGAATATCTGGATGCCAGCGGTTGTGACCGACTAATTCCTGTTCTGACATCGGTTTGGTCAAGTCAACTTTGAAGAGAACTTGAGGCATATTCTGCACTCCTCTAGTTACTGATTTTTACATGGTACGCGCATCTTCGCCGATCTGATAGTTGATAAATGTAAATTATTATACTAATAAGTGCAGAACCCAAAAATATATTAGATAACGATTATCATTATTTGTAAAATAACCGAGCTGCGCCGCAGTCGTGCTATGTTTTTGATAGTGAATGTTTTTAAATTCAAAAATCTGTGACTGAAAGTTCGATCGCACAACATACAGATAACGTTGAAAATGGATGGCACGGCCGCCTCAATTTAGTTTACGCCAACCGCAGTGGCGCAACTCAAATCATTCACAATCAAATGCAAGCGCCCCTCAAGGTGCAGCGTCCGTTTTATCCTGAAGGGCAAGAGGTTTGCCACAGCGTCATTTTACACACGGCTGGGGGAGTTGTCGGGGGCGATCGACTTTCGCTCAATTTCCACCTCCAAGCAAACGCCAAAGCTTTAATCACCACCGCCGCCGCTGGTAAAATTTATCGCAGCAGCGGACAGTTAGCACAACAAAATATTGATATGCAAGTAGATTCCGGCGCAAATTTAGAATGGCTGCCCCAGGAAACAATCGTTTTCGATGGCGCCATGTATCGGCAAGATTTGCGCGTAGAATTAGCGCCGCAAGCCAGTATTTTGCTGTGGGAAATTACGCGCTTTGGACGCACTGCTAGAGGCGAAAAGTTCTTGTCTGGAGAATGGCGATCGCACACCGAAATTTGGCAGCAAAACACCCCTCTGTGGATTGACAGACAATGGCTCAAAGGCGGCGAAAAAATGCTCGATAGTCCTCACGGCTTAGCAGGAAAACCCGTAGTCGCTACCCTCGCTTGGGTAGGCGAACCCGTCACAGCAGAAATAGTGGAAAAAGTGCGTGCTTTGCAATGCGAGGCAACAATTTATCCTGTTAATTCAACCACCGGCGTTACTCGCCTCCCTAACGGTTTGCTGTGCCGATATCGCGGTTCATCCACCGCTGCAGCTAGAGAGTGGTTTGTCGGCATTTGGCACTTGCTGCGCTTGTCTTTTTCAGAACGCCCTTGCTGTTTGCCTAGAGTTTGGATAAAATAAAATTATCTTTGAGTTTCAAATGTATGATAGGATAAAAAAATTGCTTTGAAAAGCTACCGCCACTGATAATTGAACTCTCACAAATAATGCGATCGCCCTTACCAGAATAAAAATGCAACTCACCCCCCAAGAAAAAGACAAGCTGCTGATTTTCACCGCCGCCCTGTTAGCAGAGCGCCGGAAACAAAGAGGTTTAAAATTAAACTATCCAGAAGCACTAGCCTATATTTCCGCCGCGATTTTAGAAGGTGCAAGAGATGGCCTCACCGTCGCAGATTTAATGAGCTACGGAACAACTCTCCTGACGCGGGAAGATGTGATGGAAGGGATACCGGAAATGGTGCATGAAGTGCAAGTTGAGGCGACTTTTCCCGACGGAACTAAGTTGGTGACAGTGCACGATCCGATTCGTTAAATATTTAACCGCAGAGACTCGCAGGAGATAGACATGATTCCGGGAGAAATGATTGTTTCAGCAGGCGAAATAGAATTAAATGCCGATCGCCCAACGGTGCGGCTGCTGGTAGGGAATACGGGCGATAGACCAATTCAAATCGGTTCCCACTATCACTTTTATGAGGCAAACGAAGCCTTAAAATTTAATCGAGAACAAGCAAAAGGAATGCGTTTGGATATTCCGGCGGGAACAGCAGTTAGATTTGAACCGGGAGATGAAAGGGAAGTGCAATTAGTCCCGTTTGTTGGTAGTCGTCAAGTCTACGGCTTTAATGGGAGAGTGAACGGTATGTTAGATGAATGAGATTTTTAGATGGACGAGACTTTTTTGCCGAACTTAAAAAGAATAATTAGTAGGAGTATAATTCGATATGTCAGATCAAATTAGATTGTGGGAAATATCAAAGGATAAATTGAATGAAATTACCGAATCTAAGTTAGACTTAGAATTTCGTTTGGAAACCTGGCTAGATAATGATATTTCCATCCTAGCAGATGATATCTTAGTAATTGGTCGGCAAGTGATTACTGATTATGGTGGAAAACTTGACCTTTTATGTATAGATAGGAACGGAGATTTAGTCATTGTTGAGTTAAAGAAGGACAAAACATCAAGAGAAGTAACAGCACAAGCCTTGGATTACGCCTCATGGGTTAAGGATTTGTCAAAGGAGAGAGTTACAGAAATTGCCAATTCTTATTTACTGACTAAAAATGGCAGTAACTTAGAAGATGCTTTCTGTGATAAATTTAGCTCAGAATTCCCTGATATTTTGAATTATCAGCACAACATTATAATTGTAGCTGCACAGATAGATAGTATTTCTGAAAGGATTATTAAATACTTGTCAGAAACTTATGGTGTGAGAATCAATGTCGCAACATTCCAGTATTTCCGTGACTCAAGCGGTAGAGAGTTACTAGCAAGAAAAATGTTTATCGAGGCTGAAATAAAACCTGTAAATATATCAAAAAAAAATCCCAACTTGACCATAGAACAATTACTTGAAATAGCAGATAGCAATGAAGTTGGAAAAGTGTATAGACTACTTTATGACGAAGTTGTACCAGATATATTTTGGATAAATACAACAACAAAAGGTCTGGCATTGAGAGAAAGAAGTCAAAATGGCAAACTTATCTTAAATCTTTTGTTAACTGAAAGCACGCCTAGGAATGGTCTAAAAGTTAAGGTATACATAGATAGACTTTCAAACTATTTAAACATTGATGTAGAAGAGTTGGCTAATTTGTTACCTAACTACCAAGAAATAGGACAAGATGATTTCTTTGGTTCAATTGCTGAAGGATTCTTTAAAACCGAAGAACAGGTGAACCAGTTTGTGGCAAAATTAAATCAAGTCAGGAGCTAATTAAAATGAGTTACAGAATGGATCGCCGCGCTTACGCGGACACTTTCGGGCCGACAACGGGCGATCGCGTGCGTTTAGCCGATACAGAATTATTTATAGAAGTTGAAAAAGACTTCACAACCTACGGTGATGAAGTTAAGTTTGGCGGCGGCAAAGTCATTCGCGACGGCATGGGACAGTCGCCTATTTCTAATGCTGACGGCGCTGTTGATACGGTAATTACTAATGCTTTAATATTGGATTGGTGGGGAATTGTTAAAGCAGATGTTGGGATTAAAGACGGGAAAATTTACAAAATTGGCAAAGCCGGAAATCCTTACATTCAAGATAGGGTAGATATTATTATCGGGCCCGGTACAGAAGTAATTGCTGGTGAAGGAATGATTCTCACCGCTGGGGGAATTGACTCTCACATTCACTTTATTTGCCCGCAACAAATAGAAGTGGCGATCGCCTCCGGCATCACTACCATGATCGGCGGCGGCACAGGCCCTGCAACGGGTACAAACGCCACCACCTGCACTCCCGGGCCTTGGCATATGTACAGAATGCTGCAAGCAGCGGACGCTTTCCCGGTAAATCTAGGATTTTTAGGTAAAGGAAATAGCAGTCAACCTCAAGGATTAGTCGAACAAGTTTTTGCCGGTGCAATGGGTTTGAAACTCCACGAAGATTGGGGAACTACGCCCGCAACAATTGACACTTGTTTGAGTGTCGCTGACGAGTACGACGTGCAAGTTGCAATTCACACCGACACTCTCAATGAAGCGGGATTTGTGGAAGCTACTATTGCCGCCTTTAAAAATCGCGCTATTCACACTTACCACACTGAAGGTGCAGGGGGCGGACACGCGCCGGATATTATTAAAGTCTGCGGCCAAGCTAATGTTTTGCCATCGTCAACTAACCCGACTCGCCCTTACACTGTCAATACTTTGGAAGAACATTTAGATATGTTGATGGTGTGTCACCATTTGGATCGAAGTATTCCGGAAGATGTGGCTTTTGCTGAGTCGAGAATTAGAAGGGAAACTATTGCTGCTGAGGATATTTTGCACGATTTAGGTGCTTTTAGTATGATTTCTTCTGACTCGCAGGCGATGGGAAGAGTTGGAGAGGTTATTATTCGGACGTGGCAAACGGCTCATAAAATGAAGGTTCAAAGGGGGATTTTGAACGGGCAAGATGCCCGTTCCACAGGGGGTTTTGACGGGCAAGATGGCGGTTCCACCGGGGGGGGAAATGATAATTTTCGGGTAAAGCGGTACATTGCGAAATATACAATTAATCCGGCGATTACTCACGGAATTAGTCAGTATGTGGGTTCGGTGGAAGAGGGGAAATTGGCGGATTTGTGTTTGTGGCGATCGGCTTTTTTTGGGGTGAAGCCGGAAATGGTAATTAAAGGAGGGGCGATCGCCTACGGGCAGATGGGAGATGCTAACGCTAGCATTCCCACGCCGCAACCGGTGCATATGAGGCCGATGTTTGGCAGTTTTGGCGGTGCGATGGCGGCGACTTGTCTGACGTTCGTTTCCCAAGCTGCGCGCGATCGAGATATTGCCGCACAGCTTGGTTTACAAAAGCCAACTGTAGCAGTTTCCGGAACGCGGCAAATTAGTAAAAGAGATATGAAACTCAACGATTATTTGCCACACATGGAAGTCGATCCAGAAACTTATGAAGTGAGGGCGGATGGGGAATTGTTAACTTGCGAACCGGCAACTGTTTTGCCAATGGCGCAGCGGTACTTTTTGTTTTAACCGATTGTACAATCATGTAGGGGCGGGTTTTACCAACTGTCTATGTCTAAAACTAACGAACTCATAAACCCGCCCCCATCTAATTAAACTTACTTAATTCTGGATTTGATGTCTTGTTATCAAAATTGAGCGATCGCAGTATTAAACCCTTACAAACAAACCAAAAGTAAAGCGCAATATTCACCCCACTTAACAACTTGGGGATACCCTCAACCAAGCTAAAAATTGCCTCATTTTGCCAGGGCAATGCTTCGGCAAAAAATGCTAAAAATAATAAACCCACGCCACTTACTAACAAAAAGTATGGCGTTGATTTTATTTGCCTCCTAAAAGTTAATCCATAAACTGCCGCAGTAACAGCGTAGATAATAACTATTGTAACTTTAGGGAAGCCAGCGCGTCCGAGGTGAACATGAGTGCGAAAAACTTCATTAAATAGGAAAAATCCCGTAACTATCCCTGAACCTAAAATAAACTGATTTTCAGGACGATTCGGTTGAGTAGTGCTTAGCAAACCCAAGCTAAAAACACACACTATTACAGAAAAATAAAACAACATTTGGAACATCAGAAAAAAGAAACCCGCCCCCGGATATGTCGCAAGACAAGGCGGAAAAAATAACCCTTTTACCGAAGAACCAAACCCATTTAAGACCAAACTTACCACCCCTACCAGCAAGACAGCTAAAGTATTGAGCCAAAAAACAATCCTATAATTTGCCATAATCTAATTTGAGTGCCTCAGGTATTCTCATCATTGAGCGAGATCAGTTTTTTACTAAATTTACTTATCTTAAATCTAACCAATCTTGAATTTCTTGCGCTAACCAAGCCGCCTCAACGTCTTTCAAACCAGTTGCTAAAACATAAAAGTAAGTTCTCCTATCGTTACCTGAACTAATCCTGATTTTACTGCTCATACCCAGGGTATTTATAAAAATACCCAAAATTTCCGATATTTTCCCAGTTTGTTGGAAATAACTCCAACCAAATATCTGATGTTCCAGTTTAAAGTAGTTCCGGTTAAATGTAATTTTATTACCATTGCCAAAACTATGAACTAACAAACTTCCTATTATCGTAAATAATCCTAAGGGAACAATTAGAATTCCACTCAGTAAAATCTCTCTCAAATCCAAGAAGAAAAACACTAAGATTATCGGCGAAAATAGCAGTAGAAATAATATTCCTCTAAAAACAACTGAAAAAGGCTCTCTGACTAAAGTAGACGGAATTTTAATGTTTAACTCCGTCGCTGATTTGCTAAATTGAATGCGGCTAGGAGGCCGTTTAGCAATTTTCCTAACAGTCTCAATTTGAAGATTAGCCCCTTGTATGTTTCCCGATTTCAAAGCTGCTAAAGCGTCTCTAGCCTCGCTGAAACGCTTTTCTAACCCGATTTCCGTCATCTTCTCAATCCAGCTTACCAAACTAGGACTCACACTCGCGCGATCGCTAAACTGAATCCGAGAATCTTTCTGTGGCAAATCCGCAGGAGTCACCCCCGTTAACAAATGAATTAAAGTAGCTCCCAAAGCATACAAATCCGAAGCCGGAACCGCCCGCCCCCAAAACTGTTCTAAGGGTGCATAGCCACTCGTTCCTACAACTGTAAACGTTACGCCTGTCACCGCCGCTTGAGCTTGTACCGCACCAAAATCTACTAGATAAACGTGCCCATCTTCCCCCCAAATTAAATTACTCGGCTTAATATCTCGGTGCAAAACTGGGGGGCTTAATTCATGCAAATAAATTAAAATTTCCAGCACTTCAGTGGCAATTTTTCGTACTTTTTTTTCGGAAAAATCCTGACCCTTTTCTAATAATTCCTGAAGTGAAAATCCCGGAATATAATCTTGCACTAATCCAAACCAAGGCAATCCTGCTCCGGCTTCCCGCTCCAGGGAAAAATAATCTCGATAGCAAGGAATGCGGGGATGATTTAGCGCCTGCAAAACTTGTGCTTCTCTCTCAAAAAGCTTGAGTTCTTCCCACTGCATTTCCGGGCTAAAAGCTAACATTTTCAGCGTCACCTGTTCTTGAGACTCTAAATCTACTGCTAGCCAAGTTTGATGACCGGCCGCTGTGCGTCCTAAACGCTGTTGCAATTGATAACGTTCTTGTAAAATTTTTCCTGGCTCTAACACAGGATTGCCCTCTTTTTTTTATTATACGAAATTGCCTTAACTATTAAATTAACTATTTTGCCGAGATATTTAAGTTGCTACTACAAGGAATTACCCGTGCATTTCTCCATTTGGCATGATTGTACCGCGCAATTGAGCTCCCCCTAAATTAGCAGTGCTCAAATCTGCCCTAATCAAAATTGTGCCGTGCAAAATTGCCTCGCGCAAATCTGTTCTAGCCAGGTAGGCATCTGTCAGATCGGCTTCACTCAAATTTGCCTGATTAAAATTAGCTCGACTCAAATCAGCCCTCACCAAATTAGCTCGACTCAAGTCAGCCATAACTAAATTAGCATTGCTCAACTTAACATCAGGAAGAAATGCACCCCGCAAGTTAGCGCCCGCAAATTCAGCATCAATTAACACAGCTCTTTCTAACTTAGCATTTCTCATTACAGCCCAGGAAAAATTTGTTTCTACCAAAGTTGCTTCTGTCAAAAATATGCCATCTAAAATAGCTTCGCTCAAATTCGCCTGAGTCAGATTTGCTTCCACCAGAGAGGCTTCTGTCAAATTCGCGTGACTGAGATTAGCTTTAGTCAAATCTGCACCGCTCAAATTGACGCCCCGCAAATCGGCACCTTGCAAATTTGTACCCCGCAAATTTGCACCCTCAAAAATCCGCTGTTCCTTGCGCAAATTTGCACCCCGCAAGCACGCACCGCGCAAATCTGCACCTTGCAAATTGGCACCTCGCATATCTGCACCGGTCAAATTTGCATCGATAAAAACTGCTAAAGAGATATTGGCTCTGCGAAAGTCTGCACCTTGCAAAGTCGCTCCGTGGAAGTCTGCATCGGACAAATTTGCTCCGCTCAAGTTTGCCTGATTTAAGTTAGCACCGCACAACTTGGCATTAGTTAAATTTGCGCGCTGAAGGTTAATTCTGCTCAGGTAAGACAGCGCTAAGTTTGCACCCCAGAGGTCAGCACTGCTTAAATTGACGCCAATTAAATCGGCACCGCTCAGGTATACACCTCTCAGATTCATACCTTGAAAATCTAGTTCTCCTGATGTATATCGCCTTAATATTTCGCTGGAATTCATATTTTTTTTGTGTTAATTAAGTACAATGTGCTATTTATAGACTTCTTAAATTCAGTTGGCGCAGGCGGACTTAGTTTGTGTAGCCCCAGACTTGAGTCGGGGCATTTAATGAGTTTAATTCACAAATTCTTGAGTCCAAGAGACTGTTTTGCTGCCTAACTGTCGCCCGTGAATTTTCACCTGAGTAAGATATTTTGATTTTAAAGTACCCAGTTTTTTGTGAATGTATGTAGCTGTAGCCTGTTGGTTTGGTACTTCGGCCGACTCCAGAATGACGTGGAGCCAACCGTCTTTATATCCCGCTGTAGCCACAATTCCCTTAGGCTGTAGCAATTGATTGATCAATTGGGCGATCGCCCTTGGTTTGCCTTGTTTTGCCATTTCCAGAAGCTGATACTGATTTGTTTTCTGGCTAGAGTTTTCCTGCGGTGTTTCTGAAATATTTTGGGCAATGTTTTCCTGGGTCTCAGAAGGATATTTTCCGCTTTCTTTTGACTCCAATTCGCTCAAAATTTCCATTAATTTATCGGTAAAATTCTGAACTTTTCCTACATAGTCTCTGAGATTTTTATATTTCCAGTACAAACGCTCCTCGGCAGTTCCCGGAGAAATTTTTTCGTTCAAAGCACCTTCTAACTCGGTGAATATATTTTCTATTTGCGCCGTTGCGGAGTTAGCACTTTGACTGACTAATGCTGTCATTTCTTCTTCCAATCCCAACTTGCGTTTGATGGAATCGCTAATATTTACAATACCAGGCTCGGTCGGCTCGAAAATGTCAATACTTGTCTGCATTTCTGCAACTGGGAATGTTTCTTCCAGTGCCTCTGTGAAATCTAGAGCAGAATTATTGATGCTGGTTTCGGGTTCTTTAAACTGTACATTTTCTGCCGTCCCCGGCACTAAGTAAGTATTCTGGGGGTCATAATGATAGTGAGCTGGAGCAGGTTGAATGAAGTGAGTAATATCGCCTGCCTCCAAATAATCGCTGCGCCTGTCAACCAGCTCCCTCTGTTCATAAACCATGTTGTTTAAATGTGTCTGATCGCAATCTTCCGTAGCCGAATATTCGGTTTCATGGCGTTCTTCCTGTTGCATTTTTGCGTAACAAGGATTCATCGCTTGGATGATTACGCTCGCAGCTTGGTCGTTTTCATCTCTGTTGTCGAGATTGCTAGCAGTTGTGTACAAATGAGATTCGAGTTGGGCTAGGCTGCCGCAGACATTAAACAGTTGTCGCAGCAGATTGTCAAGTTCTTGAGTTTTCAGCAACAGCCAGTCGCGCTCGCTAAAAGTAAACTCGTGATAAAGACTAGAAAAAATTAGGATTTTAGCCCTCAGGGGATTTGTTTGCTGCAAAATCTTTTGTCTGACATCAAATAAATTCCCGGGGTCTCTTGTGCTTTCTTCGCTGCTGGATACTTGCGAACTAAAGTGATCGTCAAATGCGGGAGCTTCCTGACCGCCAAAACTAGATATGTTTGTTTCTAATTTGGTGAAATCTTCATATTCATACAGCCTGCTAAGTTGACAAACTATGAGGTCGGCTACTAAAGCATAGTCGGTTTTTTTATTAACCTTAGATACTATACTATTTAAAACTGCTTCAATATCTTCTAACTTGCTGTATTTGGCGCACAGTTCTTCGATTAAAATTCCTAGATCTGCGCTGGCGAGTTGGGCCGGATCGTTTTCCCAAAAGTCTTTACAAGCAAAAAATATTATTTTTTTAATTCGCGAGAGATTGACGTCTTGTTCTAATTCGCGAACAACTTCATCTAAAATAGATAAAGCTTTCATAGTTTTCCTCCCATAAAAATCCCCTGTGACCACTCAGCAAGAAATAATAAGATTATACCACATTTGATAAATGCAAGACTTTGATGCGATCGTAATTGGCAGCGGTATTGGCGGCTTAGTCGCCGGCTCGATGCTAGCTCGCTACGGCAAGCGAGTTCTCGTGTGCGAGAGCCACACAATAGCGGGCGGGGCAGCTCACAGCTTTTGGCGGCGGGGATTTCACTTTGATTCGGGGCCTTCTTTTTATTGCGGTTTGACTGACCCCCGGTCGTTCAATCCTTTGCGACAAGTTTTTGATGTTTTGGAGGAATCGATCGCAGCAATTTCCTACGATCCGCTGGGGCATTACCATTTTCCGGAGGGAAGTTTGCCGATTTATGCTGAGGCGAGAAGTTATTTAGATGCTGTAGCTAAATTCGCACCGCAAGGTGCTGTAGAATTGCAGCAATTTCAACAAAATTTATTAGTTTTGTATGAAGCTTTGCGTGGAATCCCGGCTTTAGCGCTGAGATCCGACTGGCAATTGATACCTGTTTTGCTGTCTCGGTACTCGCCTGCTTTGCTGAAGCTGTTACCGCTAGTAGGTGCGATCGCGGGTTCGGCAGGTTCCTTGATGGATCGCGATGTGCGCGATCCTTGGGTGCGGCGTTTGATCGATTTGGAGTGCTTTTTGCTGTCTGGTTTGAAAGCGCACGGAACTGTGGCGCCGGAAATAGCTTTTATGATTGGCGAACGTGCGCGCTGTGCGATCGAATATCCTGTCGGCGGCAGCGGTGCGATCGTCGATGCTTTAGTCAGAGGTTTGCAGCGCTGGGGAGGAAAGTTGCGCCTGGGAACTCCCGTCGAGCAAATTTTAGTTGAATCCGGCCTCACCACGGGCGTTCGCTTGCAAAATGGCGAAATTATCCGCGCCCCAATTGTTATTTCCAATGCCACCGTCTGGGATACTTATACAAAGTTGCTGCGCCCTGAAGATTTGCCGGCAAGCTACCGAAAAAGCGCTTTGTCGATGCCAGCAGTAGACAGTTTCATGCACCTCCATTTAGGAATTAAAGCCGAAGGGCTCGAAGGTTTGACCGGCCACCACGTCGTCGTTCACGACAGCAAGATTGACATTACAGTACCCGGAAATACTTGCATGATTTCGATTCCTACAGTGTGGGATGCAACTCTGGCGCCGCCCGGACATCACACCGTTCATGCTTATACATTGGAACCTTACGAAGGTTGGGAATATGGCAAATTGTATGAGCAGAAAAAGCAAGAGCGATCGCAATCTCTGTTTCAAGCTTTAGAAAGAATTATACCGGATTTGCGATCGCGAATAGTCGTAGAGTCGATCGGCACACCGCTAACCCACGCCCGATTTTTACGCCGATATCAAGGAACTTACGGGCCTGCAATCGCCGCCGGAAAAGGCACATTTCCCGGACCCCAAACACCAGTCAAAGGCTTGTATCGCGTGGGAGACAGCACCATGCCGGGAATTGGCGTGCCCGCCGTCGCAGCATCGGGTATTTTGTGCGCGAATACTTTAGTAAATTCGGATGTGACAGCACAATTTTTGTAAGTTATGGCAGAAGGAAGAAGGAAGAAGGAAGAAGGAAGAAGGAAGAAGGAAGAAGGAAGAAGGCAAATTAACTGGTTCCCAGCCAGAGGCTGGGAACCGAGATCCAGAGGCTCTGCCTAGCTTGCAAAAAAACCGGAGGCAGAGCAAGAGTGAAATGCGTACCCAGCCAGAGCCAGGGAACGAGGAAAAAACTACTTTTTCCAAAATCTGCCTGCTGCCAAAACTGATTATCCACCAGCGGCAAAAGCGCCCATAATTGCGATCGACAAAGCCAAACCTGGCAACAGCAGCAATCCTAACATCAAAGCATCGTGTCCGCTCATCACTTTCTCCTGATATTGACCTTAAACATTATACTATATAAACCGCCATCTAGACCTTAAGAATTAAAACCGACATATAGATTCAGGAGTAACAGGACAAATTTTATTAACAATGGGATTCCCGCGCAAGTCCAGTGTAGTTAACTTTGGCAAAGATTGCAGAAAACCTATCTCAGAGATTTGATTGTTGTACAAGTCAAGCAAAAATAAGTTATTTAAAGCTTGCAGCGCGCTGCTATCGGAAATCCGATTATTGAACAGATAAAGTTGAGTCAAATTAGTTAAGGATTTCAGCGGACTGATGTCTGATATTTGATTGTTACCGAGGTTGAGTTCAATTAAATTAGTTAGCGATGTCAAAGGACTAATATCTGATATTTTATTTTGGAATAAAACCAATTTATTTAAGTTGGTTAGAGATTCCAGCGGAGTAAGGTCAGATATTTCATTTCCGAAGAGAAACAGCGTATTGAGATTTTTTAAGGACGCCAGCGGGGTGATATCCGATATTTTATTATTGTAAAGGTAGAGTGTCTCTAGTTCAGTTAAATTTGCCAGAGAACCGATATCGGAAATTTGATTGTTGTAGAGAATCAGCGCATTTAAGTTCGTTAAAGCTTTTAGGGGAGTGATGTCAGAAATTTTGTTGTCAAACAAGACAAGTGCGGTAAGATTAGTTAGATCTGCTAGGGGACTGATGTTTGAGATTTGATTGGTATCGAGAACGAGTCTAGTCAGATTTTTTAGAGAGGAAAGCGGACTGATATCTGATATTTGATTGACATCCATAATCAGAGTTTTCAGCTTAGTTAAAGATTGCAGGGGAGCGATGTCAGATATTTGATTACTGCCGAGGATGAGATTAGTAAGTTGAGTGAAAGATGAGAGGGGACTGATATCGGTAAGTTGAGTAAGTTTGAGGTTGAGTTCTGTTGTATTAGAAAGCAGTTCGTTGGCTCTATCGCATTCTGAAGTATCTGATATTTGCAACAGTATTTCTACCGTATGTTTGGCGTCGGCAGAGAGTTCTTCTTTGTGCTTGCACCAATCTAAAAACTTATCATAAGTTGTTTTCATGCGATTGTTAATTTTAAATTGTATATTTATATTTGCAAGTTTATCTTGGGCATTTTAGATTTCAGGATTTACACGCTACCTCTATATGTCTGGTTCTCTTCGGCGCACCTTACCGCTATAGGTAGCGCGTTAAACCACTTTTGCCTAAGCCCTAGAATTCGACTCATTATAGCAATTTTATTTTATTTGTGAATGAGATTTTTTTCGGGTTTTGATAAATTTTAGCAAAAATTGTGTAAAGTAATCTTAACATCCTTAATTGCATTGCCTTAGCAGGAGCCAAGAGCCAACTATGACACCAGAACTAATTTTTAATGCAGCTAATCTGTTCGTTTTGCCTTTCTGGGCAATTATGATTTTATTGCCCAACTGGGGAATTACCCGAAAAGTGATGAATTCCTTCATTCCGTTTGCAGTGCTAGCCGCTTTGTACATATATTTGTTTGGTAGCAGTCTGACTGCGGAAAATGCGGCTGCTTTGTCCAATCCCAAGCTAGCAGATATTGCTAAGTTTCTGGGCGAGGAAACGGCGGCTGCTACGGGATGGATACATTTTTTAGTGATGGACTTGTTTGTCGGGCGCTGGATTTATTTGGAAGGACAGCGGACAGGAGTTTGGACGGTTCATTCTTTGGCTTTGTGTTTCTTTGCCGGGCCGATGGGATTGCTTTCTCATATTGTAACTGCTTGGATTACTCAAAGGTTTTTCCCGAGTTCTGAAAGTCTTTCAGGGGCGGGTTCTCCGGTTCACCCACAAGAAAATTGATGTATTGTAGAACGGGCTCTCCTAGCCCGTTCGTTTCTAAGAATGGCGCAAGATATCATATCATTTCCGGTTACACCGGAATGATGTTGACTGTTGACTGTTGACTGTTGACTGTTGACTGTTCACGGTCAATAGCCAACAGTGAACTCAAATTTACTATTCCGATGCTAACGGATTTGATATCAGTAAGAATATAGAGCGTAGCTTAAACTGCCTCCTTGTATTTTGAAAGGGGTAGATAGCGCTCGATCGCAGGTTGGAACTTTTACAAAATTTTACAATATTAAGAATTGGCGAGGGGCAGCACTAAACGAGCCACAATTAAATTGTTTTCTAACATTTCTAAAAAAAAGTTTGCCCCCATTAAGCGTACCGCTCGCTGACAAATTAAGAGATTTTGCACGATCGACCTATGTGGACTAGAAACGGCTAATATATCCGACTCCGAACCGCTGTTGAAAGCAGCAATTAACTCTCGATCGCACGCGCCGCTATCGATCACAGACAATTCTAGCAAATTTTCCCCCAACAACTGAGAGCGAATCTCAATCTTATCGCCAACTTCAGAGCGCCTGCAAGCCGTCGCCAGCAATTCGCCCAATATCAAATCCAGCTTGATGCTGTCGGCGCGAACGCTCAAAGTCTGGCCCTCCGGCATCGACATAGCAGTTTCTCTGTGCACTTCCAGCAAGATTTCCGACTTTTTAAGCAGGGGGGCAGTCCGATCGATCGATCGCCTCAGCCAAGCGCTCACAGGCACCGCATCTTGTGCGAATTGCAGCCGCCACTGTTCCTGTTTCAGCAGCAAATTCGTTGACCCCAAAGCATTGCCAATGTGCCGCAAAACCTGTTGGTAGCGCAAAGTTTTCAGAGCATCCTTTTGTTCCTTCCCCGACTGCAAAATCGACTGACTCAACTCCCCCAACTCCTTCACCCCCGCTCCCACAGTGCGGTAAAAGTCCTCAAAACGCCGCTGCTTGTACCAGTTGAGCAGCTCCAGATCCAATCGCTGCGACTCGCTTGCCGATTGCACCGCCAAATACCTGCGCCACCAAGCCAACTGAGAGGCCATCGAGCTAAGTAAACTCACCGACAACTCCGACCACTCGCGGCCCGGAGCGTCTGCAGCCACCACAATGCCCGCCGGAGCGTGTTCTGGGGCCGTCCGCAGCGCCACCGTCAGAATCTCGCCAATTCCCGGACTGCGGAGCCACCGCTTCGTCGCCCGCGGCAGTTGGCTCGTGCTCTGTTGCAGCACGCCCCCGAATGCCAGGGTTTGCTGGATCAAAGCATCTGTTTGGACAGGAATCACCGGCTCGGGATTGAGGGCAAATACGGGATTGGCAGCTACCGTCGCCGCGATTAAACCTTCCTCCTGACCGGGATTCCAAGTAATTACGGCTACTAAAGGACAGGAAAGTGTCTGGGAAACGTGTTGAGCAAAGTTAAGATCGAGCTTTTTTAGTGGGAACTCTGGGAACACCGTCGGTGAAGCAGCAGAGCTCGGTTTCTCAGATTGCTGCTGAGGAGAATGGTGCAAAAGCGCCAAACCCGATTTGAGCGAGCGCTCAAAATGCTGATATTTCTCGATTTCCGAACTCTGCTGCCAGGAGTGCAGGATCAATCCTAGCTGTTGGCCCACTAGCCGAACTAATTCTTGCTCCGATCGCCTCCAAGTGCGAGTTGCACTGTGTCCGACAACCAGCAAACCCTCGATCGATTTTCGATTGGCGATTGGCGAATGGCGATTGAGGTGTTCTCCCTCTTTCTTTTTCCCCCGAGTGGTCGATGCCAAAAGCGATCGCATCCCCGCCTCCCCCAGCACTTCCCGCCAAGCGCCCAACCGCGGGTCTTCCTCCCAATTTTCAATAGCCACAGGTTCGCGCATCAGCAACAGCCCCACGTCAGCCCCATCGAGGGCGTTGAGCGGCGACGTTACTGGCCTGCGGTTCCGGGGCAGATGTTGGCCGACAATTTCAAAGCGATTTTGTGCTTCGCCGTACAGCAGCAGCAAAAAGTATTCGCAATTGAGCCGCCGGCACAACTGCTCGGCTGTATTTTTTAAAGTCGCCTCCCAGTCAGCATCGCTGTAGATGGCGCGAGCTATTCCGGCTGTTAAATCTCGATCGATCTCAGTTTGCTGAATCCTCTCCTCCATCTCCGACATAGGAGCCGTCAGAGCCACTAACCGCGCCACTCCCTGCAGGTAATTTTTTTCATTGTCTTGCCAAATCCGGGGCTCGCCGGCTTCGACTGCCAAAAATCCCAACAATTCCCCTTGGGAAACAATCGGCGCCGCCAACAGAGAGCGAGCGCGGATTTGCTGCATCAACCGCGCCGTCAGCTCAGTTTTCAGAGAACTTTGAGATTCACCGATCCAAACCATTTCTTCCCTGCCCAAAGCCTGATAAAATTCCCCCAAGTCTTGGACGGTGATGCCCGAAGCCGGTCGGCTCGACCCGCCCAAAGCCGGAGTAACTTGGCGGTTGCTGACTCGGCGCCAAAAGTAGCGCCGCTCTCGCTCGAACCAATAAACATTAGTGCGCGTCGGCTGGATAAATTCATGGGCTTGTTCGACAACCGCTTGCAAGTATTGGTCGAGCGATCGCAGTTCCTTCAACTGCGAAATCAGCGCTAAAAGAGACTCATCTGGGTGTTTGACTTGTTCTCGCAGCCAATCTTTTTCTATTTGGTAAAGAGCAGTTGCCAGCGCTCCAAATACGATCGCCAACTGCGTTTTTTCCCCAGACTTTGGCGACGCTCCCCACACGTCAGTCCCGAGCAAAATCACGCCGTAGCAGCGGTCTTTGTAGCGGAGCGGAAACAAAGTCGTGCCTTGAATATTGAAAGTTTGAGCTGCTTTGCGCCATTCTCCGGCTCTGTGTTCCGATCGCAAATCCGGGACTCCCACCGGCCGGAGCTGAATCACCACTTGTTCGAGCAAATCTCCCGGACTGAGGGAAAACCGCTGTTTGAGAAAAGACAGGTCGCCGGACGGAGTCATCCCACCTTTCCCGAACAATCTGTGGCCCTGTCGATCGTACAACCCGATCCAAATCAACTCCCAGTCAAATTCCGTTTGCAAGTAACCGAGTGTGGTCGAAAGTAGCACTTCAACATTCTCCTCTTCTCGCAGAGTCTGGAGAACGCGTTCCAAGGTTGCGATTTGTTCGTCGAAATCCTTCGGTCTTTCCTGCTGCCCCATTTCCAAGCTTCCCCGCACCTTTGTCTGATTTCAAATTACCAACTTAAATATTAAAAAAAATAAAATACCAAAGAATCAACTTATAATATAATCGTTTCACTTATCCTTCTATCTAAAACATTGGATAAAGTCGATCGAAGTTGAAGTAAAAACCTCACCTTCATACTCTTCTGTTGAATATTTTTATAGAGCTTCTCATTTGTCAACTGCCCCAGGATAAGTCATTGGATATTTATCAATCAGGTGTGCGCCCGCTGTTGTTTTCGGTATTGAAAACCGATGCCGAGTGGCTGCACAACCGCACTCTCCAAGTTCTCGAACTCGCAGCCAGAACCCAATCAAACCCCGCCACCAGCCAAATACTCTCCCGATTGCAGAAATCTTTGGGAGTGCAAGATTCTCGCCTCGAACAATCTTTGTGGGGACTGAGCTGGAAAAATCCTGTCGGCTTGGCCGCGGGATTTGATAAAAACGGCGTAGCTGCCGATATTTGGGCAAATTTTGGCTTTGGCTTTGCCGAACTCGGCACTGTCACTTGTCAACCGCAGCCGGGAAACCCCCAACCTCGGTTGTTTCGCTTGACTCAGGACAGTGCAGCCCTCAACCGCATGGGATTTAACAATCAAGGAGCCGCGGCAATGGCAGCCCGGTTTCACAGAGCACAGAAACAGTCCTCATTCGATGCCTCGCGCCCCATGCCTCAGTCTCGGTTTCCCTTGGGCATCAATCTCGGTAAATCTAAGGTAACACCGTTAGAGCAAGCAGCAGCCGACTATGTGGAGAGTTTTAAGCTGCTCAAAGATTGGGGCGACTATTTTGTAGTCAACGTTTCCTCTCCGAATACGCCGGGGTTGCGATCGCTCCAAGATGCTGCTGGGCTTAGCACAATTTTGGAAATTTTGCAACAAGAAAATCGCTACATCAAGCCAATTTTAGTCAAGATTGCGCCGGATTTGGAGTTTGAGGCGATTGCATCAATCCTCGACTTAGCAAAAACCTACCAACTAGCAGGAATTATCGCCACAAATACCACCATCCGCCGCGACGGATTGAAAACACAAATATTGCCAGAAACAGGCAAACCAATCGCCGAAGAAGCCGGGGGAATTAGCGGGCTTCCTGTACGGGAGCGAGCGACAGAAGTAATTCGATTTATCTGGCAATATACAAAAGGCGAATTACCCATAATTGGAGTTGGTGGCATTTTTACCGCCGAAGATGCTTGGGAAAAAATAGCCGCCGGTGCGAGTTTAATTCAAGTCTATACCGGTTGGGTTTACGAAGGGCCTGGGATGGTGCGTCGGATTCTCCAAGGGTTGTTGCAAAAGTTAGAAGAACGCGGATTTAGTTCTATTTCTGAGGCAGTAGGTTCCGACAATCAATAGACATAGGAGTGAAAAGCAAGTCTTGGGCTGGCATCCTGCCAGCCCCACAAGAAGTGTTGAACAAGTCTAATAATATCAATTCCGGCTCTTTGGGCCGGAATGATATCAAATCCTTGCTTCAATAGTCGGGCGTAAAGTCTCATCAAGCGGCCAACAAATAATGCGCGCAATTTTCATTTTTTTGACCCTGAGTCTACATTCAACAGTCAACTCAAATTTACTATTCCGATGCTAACGGATTTGATATGACTCACAGTACGATCGCTAAAAAAACTATCAGGCAACACTATACCAACAGTTCCCTAAGGTTAATACTACAATAAATCTTTTATTTTCGAGCAATCTTAATCACTATTACATCAAAAGTAAATCGGCGATCGTAATTTTCAATAATCTTAACAATTCCATTGAGCTAAGACGCATCTAATCAAATATTTCCGCTAATTTCAAAGCATTAACTTGAGCTTGAGCTTTCTGCAGCGACTCCTGCCATTCCCTTTCTGGGTCGCTATCAGCAACAATCCCCGCACCCACTTGTCCCCAAACAACTCCCCCGGTCGTACCGTCACTTTTGGGTGCATATAAAAGGGTGCGAATCAAAATATTTAAATCCAGGTTGCCGCGCCAGTCCAAATAACCGCAGGAACCGTAAAATAAATTGCGCTTCACAGGTTCCAATTCTTCGATGATTTCCAGACAGCGCACTTTCGGACAACCTGTAATCGTACCGCCCGGAAATACCCCTCGAATTAAGTCGATCGCATCGCAATCTCGTCTTAATGTACCGATAACATTACTGACGAGGTGCATCACGTGACTGTAGCGTTCAACAGTCAGAAATTCGTTAACTTTTACCGAACCCCATTCACACACCCTCCCGATATCGTTGCGCTCTAAGTCAACTAACATAATATGTTCAGCTCTTTCTTTGATATTCTTTGTTAATTCCTGTGCTAATTGCTCATCTTGAATGCGGGTTAAACCTCGCGGTCGCGTTCCCGCAATCGGTCTAGTATCCACTTTTTTTCCTAATAATTGAACCAGTCTTTCAGGGGAACAACTAACTATCGCCCCCCACGGAGTTTGCCAATAACTTGCAAAAGGCGAAGGATTGATCCGTTGCAAAGCCCGGTAAATTGACCAACTACTGCAATCTGTACGAGCTTCAAACCGCAAAGATAAATTAGCCTGAAAAATATCCCCCGCATGAATATACTTCTGAGCTTTTCGCACTATTTCTTTATACTCACTCTGAGATAATTGGAAAATAGGAGTAGCGGATTTTTGTTGATAATTTTCAGGCAAATTATTCTGGATTATTTCTGGCTGGGTTTTCTCTAATTGATGCTGCATAACATCGAGTTGAGAAGGTTGACTCGCAGCCAACCAGAGAATTTGCGTTTGACGGTCTAAAACCGCAAAAGATTCTGGTTCGTACCAACAGCTAACCGGGAAAGGAAGCGGATCGGTATTGAGTTGGGGCAGGTGTTCGATTTCCCATGCTAAATCATAACCTAGCCATCCCAACCAACCCCCACTAAAAGGAATCTCCGGCGGTACATTCACTGCTAAATTTTGGTTTTGAGAGTCCAAAAGAGCGCGCAAAAAAGGTAAAATTTCACCGACTCGCGGTGTCCATAGCTGAGATTGACCGTCAATTATCCGGGGAGAACCTGCACAAATAGAATATCGTGCCAATTTAGTAGAAGATGTAACTGGACTTTCTAGCAGAACAGCCATATCGCGGGGGAAACAATCCGATATTGAGCCTGGACTGTCTGCTGTTTTACCGAGAAATAAAATTTGAAAAATCTCCGAGCCGCTGCGCTGATTTAGGGGAAGCTTTCGCCAATGCCAAGGTTGTATTTTTTTCATAATAGATTGCACTATGGTTAACACTTTCAGGGCTTACGCAACGAGTCAATTTTGACACTATCTGTAGTAGTAATGTGTACAGTTCGCACCCTACTAAAATCGATTGAAAGCGTTATCTCAGCCATTACTGACAACTTTCCAAACATTTCGGCTTGCTTCTTTTTTGAGGCGTATCCAACCCCTAACGGAGTTAATGAGAAATAGAGTTTGGGTACTGTGCAAATCCTCTAAGGTAATTAATTCTTCTCTGATTTTTCCCTCCTCTAAAAGTTGAGAACGAAACGTCCCCGGTAATAAACCGCACTTGACGGGAGGTGTGATTAGACCTGCGGGTGAATCGATCGCGATATTGGCGATCGTGGATTCGGTGATAACTCCATCTTGATTCCACAGAAAGACATCCTGATATGCGGGCTGCGACTCCAAAGCCATTGTATAAGGCAATCGGTAAGTTGTCTTGTGGTAAAGAAATGGGTTTTGAGAATCGATCGGTTTGGCGGCAATTCCCACAGATGCACCGATTTTTAAGATACCGCTATCTAGTGTCTGAGCTTGTAATGTTATGTTTCCTTCACAAGAAATTGTTAACCGTATTTTTTTTTTGACCGATCCGCAAGTCATACTGAATGCTTGTAAAGCTTTGCTTGCTTCTGTTAACGATAGGGGGAAATTAAAATAATCAGCCGATCGCTCTAATCTTTTAAGATGTTTGTCTAGCAAGAAATAGCCGTTTTTGGGTTCCCATAAAAGTGATTCCAGCAATTCAAAATTTTGCTGTTGTTGAATCATATTTTTGTCAATATAATGTAAATTCGGTAACAAGACAAATTTTCGCTCCGCGAAGCCGTATGTTTGTGTAATTATATATGAAGTTAACTTGAATTTATGTTGCCTAAATCCTTTATATTTCCCTGGCGCATTGCCATCGGGCTATTAATATTAACCTCAGCGATCGCACCCCTAGCCCTCAACTACTACGTCAGGCTAGTTACAAGCAACTACCTGCGCACCGATGTAGCTGAGGTTTCCGCCAAACCAATAGCCATTGTTTTCGGTGCGGGAGTTTGGGAAGACGGCACTCCCACCCCAATATTAGCCGATCGACTGCAAGCAGCCGTCGATTTGTACAAAGCGGGGCGAGCGAGCAAACTTTTGATGACAGGAGACAATAGCAGCCCCGATTACAACGAAGTCAAAGCAATGCAGGAGTACGCCGAAGCACAGGGCGTACCGACTAATAATATCATTCTCGATTACGCCGGATTTAGCACCTATGAAAGTTGCTACCGGGCGAAAGAGATTTTTGGCATAACGCAAGCTGTTTTAGTTACCCAAAACTTTCACTTACCCCGCGCTGTTTATACCTGCCGCCAGTTGGGCATACAGGCGATCGGCTTAGGAACGCCGGATTGGGGCAAATTTGACCAAAATACCATGATTGCCTGCAGTGTCCGCGAATTTTTTGCAGTCCTTAAAGCCCTTTGGCAAGTGCGCGTTACCCGTCCGAAACCGACATTTTTGGGGCCGTTTGAAGGAATTAAATAAAAGTTATGACTCCTCCGTTGAAGACTTTAGTCTTGAGAGCAAGGACTTTATTCCTCACTAAAAACTGCTTTTATTACAACTAACCGGACTTGAGGTAAGTCCGGCAGTTGTAAGTAAGTTTTGATTTAAACAACAGTCCCAACAGAACCCACAAATCATAACTCCCCCCTTGCGGTAGCGATCCATAACTTACTGGCGTTTGGAAAGCCCCGCCATCGACCAAGTTAAGCTCACCATCATTAAGCGGGCTAGAGCCTTCAAACGCTGTTCGGCGTTATTTTCAACCGCTTGAAACAGAGTTTCAGACTTAACATTTCTCGAAAATTCTGCAGCGGTTTCTGCTGGTTTTTCCAACAGGGGTTGTTCAGAAGATGTCTTAAGGCTGACTTGTGGGTGCTGATTTTTTTCTTCGGTCATTTTCTGAGTCACCTCCTAGAGTTATTGCATACATCACTCTTCATACAAATGTAACTGATTTGTATCCGGGATGTGCGGAGTCAAGTTTTCCTTGCCCGAGATTCGCAGTTACCAACTGACTTAAAAGTTTTGATTTCAGTTGTTAGCTATCTTAAATAGCACTTACTCAATTTCCATCAGAAACCCGGTTTATTCACAGCTCTGTCGTCCTCCACCATTTTTTTGTTATAAACGGGATTCCCGATCCTAAGTCCTGTTAAATCCAAAACTCCCGCCTTCACAACTCACGAACTACTAACCGTGAGGCATATCACTGAATTGTTATATTTACTTAACAGTCATATTTCCGAGATGCTGATATTGTTAAAGCTTAACAATTAATTTCGCTCGGATCGAGCTCAATCTGAAAGCAAGCGTCGGGAAATTATTAAAAAACTGAAGGTGTAGAGCAGATGGCAATTTATCTTGATACTGCAATTGTAGCGGAAGCGGCACGGGCGAGCAAGTTCGGATGGATAGCGGGAATTACTACTAATCCGACTCTTTTGGCAAAAAGCGAGTTATCTCCTGATGTGACTCTCAAACAACTGGCACAACTGATTCCTGGGGAAGTATATTATCAGCTAACGGCATCGGATTTTGATGGCATGGTAGCAGAAGGAAAAGCGGCTTTTGAGTCGATCGGGCGGCAAACAGTTTTGAAAGTTCCAGCAACGGCGGCGGGTTTCCAAGCAGTAGCGCATTTGTCACCGTCGATTCCTTGCGCGGTGACAGCTATTTACAGCGCGGCCCAGGCCGTTGTTTCAGCAGAAGCGGGGGCCAAATATGCGATCGCCTACGTGAATCGCGCCACCAGATTGTTGGGAGACGGTTTTGCTTTAGTCCAAGATATGGCAGATGTCTTGAAAAAAAGTAATACTGAAATTTTGGCAGCTAGCATTAAATCACCCTCCGAAGCGGTAAAAACTTTACTAGCTGGCGCCCATCATTTGACATTGCCTTTTGACGTTTTGCAAGCGATGGCTGTTCATGAATTATCGCAGCAAACTGTGGATGAATTTGCCAAAAACGGCCGGGGAATATGAGCGAAGCTATTTTGTCTGCTGGGGGTAAGATTAGGGAATCTCCTTCCTTGTACTCTTAAATTTCAGGGCTTATGACTATTACTCCCGTCTCTGTAGACTCAGCAGGCAATCAGGGGAACTTTTTCTCCGGCAGCCCCTCCATCTCAGCCGACGGGCGGTTTGTGGCGTTTGAGTCTGGTGCCTCCAACATAGTGCCCGGGGATACTAACAATAACAACGACATCTTCGTGCGGGACACGCTCACCAATACCACCACCCTCGTGTCATTAGACTCAGCAGGCAATCAGGGGAACAATAGCTCCTACAGGCCCTCCATCTCAGCCGACGGGCGGTTTGTGGCGTTTGAGTCATATGCCTCCAACATAGTGCCGGGGGATACTAACAGTAGCCCAGACTTCATCCTGAGCCGAGACATCTTCGTGCGGGACACCCTCACCAATACCACCACCCGCGTCTCTGTAGACTCAGCAGGCAATCAGGCGAACAGTCTATCCGACCGCGCCTCCATCTCAGCCGACGGGCGGTTTGTGGCGTTTACTTCTGATGCCTCCAACATAGTGCCCGGGGATACTAACAATAGAAACGACATCTTCGTGCGGGACACGCTCACCAATACCACCACCCGCGTGTCAGTAGATTCAGCAGGCAATCAGCAGAACGGTAGTAGCTTCTTCAACGTCTCCTCCATCTCAGGCGACGGGCGGTTTGTGGCGTTTGAATCTAATGCCGTCAACCTCGTGCCGGGGGATACCAACCGTGATACAGACATCTTCGTGCGGGACACGCTCACCAATACCACCACCCGCGTCTCAGTAGACTCAGCAGGCAATCAGGCGAACGATGTCTCCTACAGCCCCTCCATCTCAGCCGACGGGCGGTTTGTGGCGTTTGAGTCTTTTGCCTCCAACATAGTGGCGGGGGATACCAACCGTGAGAGAGACATCTTCGTGCGGGACAGGCTCACCAATACCACCACCCGCGTGTCAGTAGATTCAGCAGGAAATCAGAGGAACATTGACTCCGACAACCCCTCCATCTCAGCCGACGGGCGGTTTGTGGCGTTTGAGTCTGATGCCTTCAACATAGTGCGGGATCCCAATATTAACGACATCTTGGTGCGGGACACGCTCACCAATACCACCACCAACGTCTCTGTAGACTCAGCAGGCAATCCGGGGGTGGCATTTAATCCCTCCATCTCAGGCGACGGGCGGTTTGTAGCTTTTGAGTCAAATTCCTCCAACATAGTGCCGGGGCAGACTAACGATTACCGAAAAATTTTTGTTGCTGACACCAGCAGCACTCCAAACGTCATCAACGGCACTCCAGGCAACGACAACCTGACTGGCACCAGTGGCAACGATATACTCAACGGTACCGAAGGTGATGATGTGCTGACCGGTTTGCGGGCTAATGATGTTTTAAATGGCGGCGACGGCAACGATATCCTCAGCGGCGGCAAAGGTTCTGACACTCTCAACGGCGGTTTGGGCAACGATACCCTTGTCGGCGGCGCGGGCAAGGATGTGTTTGTTTTAGGTGCAGGATTGGGAGTTGATACAATCTCTGATTTCACCAACTCTCAAGATACCGTTCAATTAATCAATGGCTTGACCTTCGGACAGCTATCAATTTCCCCTGAAACTAACGGCACATTAATTAGACTAGCCAGCAGCGGTGAAGTTTTAGCTTCTTTGACAGGCGTTGAACCCAATCTCATCGGCTCTGAAGATTTCATCCCGGGCTAGAGATGGTAAACAGCCATTTATTAAATTACGTTTACTCAGAAAAACATCATCTTTAAACTTGGCAAACAATCCCTCGCATTAATAGCCACATTTATGGCAGTTTTGCAACCAGCATTTACCGCTTTCTTCACAAGAAAGCAACAGGGAATTTAACAAACTTCAATCGTTATTAGAAGCAAAAAAATGGTTGTTGCCGATCGAGAAACAGTCTCTGTACTCGGCAACAACTCGGTCAATCTGTGTTGTCCGAACCATTGCGCGATGGGATGTGGAGGCGATCGAGCTTTTGAGTAAATATGGATTGACTCCGCAGTTAGATATTGGGCAGAAAGTCAGCGGTTCCCGGAGAGGCAGCGGGTTTCCAAGCAGTAGCGCATTTGTCACCGTCGATTAAAAAGCGCAGTGACGGCGATATAGAGCCCATCACAAGCAGTTGTCTGCTGAATTCGCCCGGCCTAAATGTGCGATCGCCTACGTGAATCGCGCCACCCGACTCCTCGGAGACGGTTTTGCCTTAGTCCAAGATATGGCAGATGTCTTGAAAAAAACAAATACTGAAATTTTGGCAGCTAGCATTAAATCGCCGTCCGAAGCAGTAAAGACTTTGTTAGCTGGAACCCATCATTTGACATTGCCTTTTGACGTGTTGCAAGCAATGGCTGTTCACGAATTGTCCCAGCAAACAGTTGATAAATTTGCCAAAAACGGGCGGGGAATTAGTTATTAGATTTTGCAACACAGAAAACTTCCTTAATTCTGGGGCAAGTATCATTTGCTCGCTGACTGCATATGAGTTTGGCTATTTTGTCTACAGTTAGTAACATTTGTTGATAAATATGACTTTTATAAACTCAAGGTTATGAATTTTATGAATTGACTTTGAGAGCTGCTTATTGAATGATGTCAATCAGCCGCACGGCATCTTCAAACTTGTACTCTGAAATATCAGGGCTTATGACCATTACTCGCATCCCCGTAGACTCAACAGGCATCTCTGACCCAGCAGGCGATGTGCAGGGCAACCGCTACTCGGTTTTATCATCCATCTCCGGCGATGGGCGGTTTGTGGCGTTTACACTTCAACAATCCATCTTCTCTCTCGGAGATCCGAACAATAATACTAACAATAGCGACGACATCTTCGTGCGCGACTTGTTAACGAATACCACCACCCGCGTCTCGGTTGATTCAGCAGGCAATCCGGGGAACGACAGCTCCTACGACCCCTCAATCTCTGCTGACGGAAGGTTTGTGGCGTTTCAATCTGATGCCTCCAACCTCGTTGCGGGCGACACAAACAGTAGTGGCGACATCTTCGTGCGCGACTTGTTAACTAACACCACCACCCGCGTCTCTGTTGGCTCAGCAGGCAATCAGGGAAACAGCTTGTCCCGGCGCTCCTCCATCTCAGGTGACGGGCGGTTTGTCGCGTTTGCATCTGATGCCACCAACCTTGTGCCGGGAGATACTAACAATAGCACCGACATCTTCGTGCGCGACTTGTCAACTAATACCACCACTCAGGTCTCTGCCAGTTCCAGCGGCGATCGGGGGAACAACGACTCTGAAATACCCTCCATCTCAGCCAACGGCAGGTTTGTGGCATTTCGCTCTTTTGCCACCAACCTCGTGCCTGGGGATATTAACAACGAACGGGACATTTTCGTGCGCGACTTGTTGACAAATACCATTACCCTCGTCTCTGTGAGTTCGAATGGCGATCGCGCCAACGATAGCTCCTCGCGCTGCTCTATTTCTGCTGACGGGAGGTTTGTGGCCTTTTCATCTGATGCCACCAACCTTGTGCCGGGAGATACTAACAATAGCACCGACATCTTCGTCCGCGACTTGTCAACTAATACCACCACCCGCGTCTCTGTTTCCTCAACAGGCAATCAGGGGAACGAAGACTTCTACACTCCCTTCATCTCCGCTGACGGGCGGTTTGTGACGTTTTCCTCTGAGGCCTCCAACATAGTGCCAGGGGACACTAACAATAAAGAAGACATCTTCGTGCGCGACTTGTTAACGAATACTACCACCCGTCTCTCTGTTGACTCAGCAGGCAATCAGGGGAACAGCGACTCCGAGTTCCCCTCCATCTCGGCCAACGGGCAGAAAGTGGCGTTTTCCTCTTTTGCGGCCAATCTCGTGCCGGGAGATACCAACAACGGCCCAGACCTCTTTATTGCTGACACCGGCAACACTCCAGGTGGCATCAATAACTCTCCAAACGTCATCAACGGCACTCCAGGCAACGACAACCTGAGTGGCACTCCTGGCAGCGATAATATCAGCGGTTTAGACGGCGATGACGCACTCGCCGGTTTGCGAAGCAACGATATTCTTATCGGGGGCGGCGGCAGCGACAACTTGTCTGGCGGCAAAGGTTTTGACACCCTCAACGGCGGTTTGGGAAACGATATTCTTGTCGGTGGCGCGGGCAACGATGTATTTGTTTTAGGTGCGGGATTGGGAATTGATACCATCTCTGATTTCACCAACTCTCAAGATACTGTGCAATTAATCAACGGCTTAACTTTCGGACAACTATCAATTTCCGCTGGAACTAACGGCACATTAATTAGAGCAGCCAGCAGCGGTGAAGTTTTAGCTTCTTTGACAGGCGTTGCTCCCAACCTCATCGGCCCTGAAGATTTCCTTTCTGTTTAAATATCTGCCGCTTCTCAATTGTCTGCTGTGTTCTTTCGCCGAAGCTCTCACTTTTACTCAAAGAGCGCGATCGAACTTCGCCAACAATCAATCGCTCGTCAATTTACCAAATTTGCAATTTTAGGGTGAGGACTTATGACTATTACTCGCGTTTCAGTTGACTCAGCAGGCAATCAGGCCCAGCGGGGTCCATTGTTCTTCTCCTATCCCTCCATCTCTGCCGACGGGCGGTTTGTGACGTTTTCATCTGAGGCATCCAACCTCGTGCCGGGGGACACTAACAATAGCGGGGACATCTTCGTGCGCGACTTGTCAACCAACACCACTACCCGCGTCTCAGTTGACTCAGCCGGAAATCAGGGGAACAACAGGTCCGGGTCCTCATCGAGCTCAGGCGACGGGCGGTTTGTGGCGTTTCAATCTGATGCCACCAACCTCGTGCCGGGGGACACTAACAATCGTGGCGACATCTTCATACGCGACACGCTCACCAACACCACTACCCGCGTCTCTGTGGACTCAGCAGGCAATCAGGGCAACAGCGACTCAACCACCCCGTCCATCTCCGCCGACGGGCGGTTTGTGGCGTTTGCATCTAATGCGACCAACCTCGTGTCGGGCGACACTAACAATAGCAGAGACATCTTCCTGCGCGACTTGTTAACAAATACCACTACCCGCGTCTCTGTAGACTCAGCAGGCAATCAGGCCAACAGCAGTTCCGTCAGTGCTCCCTCTATCTCTGCTGACGGGCGGAGAGTGGCGTTTTGGACTGATGCCAACAACCTCGTGCCGGGGGACACCAACGCCAACTTCGACATCTTCGTGCGCGACTTGTCAACCAACACCACCGCCCGCGCCTCTGTTAACTCAGCAGGCAATCAGGGCAACCGCGACTCCCGCGATCCCTACATCTCCGCCGACGGGAGGTTTGTCGGGTTTTGGTCTAGTGCCACCAACCTCGTGCCGGGGGACAATAACAATACCCAAGACATCTTCGTGCGCGACTTGTTAACGAATACCACCACCCGCGTCTCAGTTGACTCAGCCGGAAATCAGGGGAACGGCGAATCCTTCGATGTGTCCATATCGGGCAACGGGCGGTTTGTGGCCTTTCGATCTAGCGCGGCCAACCTCGTGCCGGGGGACACGAACAATAGCGCCGACATTTTCGTGCGCGACTTATCAACCAATACCACCACCCGCGTCTCTGTTGACTCCGCAGGCAATCAGGCAACCGACGGCTCGTTCGAGGTTTCTATCTCCGCCGACGGGCGGAGAGTAGCATTTTCATCTCGTGCCGCCAATCTCGTACCGGGTGACACTAACAACGCCCTAGACGTATTCGTTGTTGACTTAACCAACGCTCCAGGCGGCATCAATAACTCTCCAAACGCCATCAACGGCACTCCAGGCAACGACAACCTGAGTGGCACTCCAGGCAACGATAACATCAACGGTTTTGACGGCGATGACACGATCGCCGGTTTGCGAAGCAACGATATTCTTATCGGGGGCGGCGGCAGCGACAACCTATCTGGCGGCAAAGGTTTTGACACCCTCAACGGCGGTTTAGGAAACGATATTCTTGTCGGTGGCGCGGGCAACGATGTATTTGTTTTTGGTGCGGGATTGGGAATTGATAACATCTCTGATTTCACCAACTCTCAAGATACCCTGCAATTAATCAACGGCTTAACTTTCGGACAGCTATCAATTTCCGCTGGAACTAACGGCACATTAATTAGAGCAGCCAGCAGCGGCGAAGTTTTAGCTTCTTTGACAGGCGTTGCTCCCAACCTCATCGGCTCTGAAGATTTCATCTCGGTCTAGAGATGGTAAACTGATTACTTGTTAAATCACTTTTGATCGGAGGAACATCATGATTAAACTTGGCAAACAATCCCTCGCATTAATAGGCACATTTATGGCAGTTTTGCAACCAGCATTTACGGCTTTCTTCACAAGAAAGCAACAGCGAATTTAGCAAACTTCCATCCTTATTATAATCCAAAAAATGGTACGAAGCAGATCGAGAAACAGTCTCTCTGATCCGCAATAACTCCGCCAATTTGTCTTGTCCGAACCTCCGGGCGATCGATAAAATGTGGATGCGATCGAGCTTTTGAGCAAATATGGATTGACTCCGCAGTTAGAGATTTGGCAGAAAGTCGGCGGTTCTAACTGTCGAACTTGCGAAGGTCAAATTAAAGAATTTAGCAAGCAAGTAGGATGGAACATGAGCTCGCAAGTAAGTCCTATACCAGGGGAGTTTCCAGTCCAGTATCCAACTGTTGCTTCATTAAGTTGGCAAAGTTATGTTGACAGCGATAAAAGCATAACTAGGTATAGTCTTTTTGCTGGCGCGCAGACTTGGCAAGCGTGGAGGGTTACAGAATTTAACCTGTTTTCTACTTTTGCCAATTGCGGCAAGTAACAGTTGTAGGGCGGGCAAAACCCAGACTTCCAGGTCGGAGTCGGGAGGGGATTTCTCACTCGCCTCGACTCTTCAATCTAAAATCTCAAATAGTAGGACTATGGCATTCGCCAAATTTTAATAGTGCGATCCGGACTGCAGCTCACAACAGTCTTGCTATCTCTGGAAATAGCCACCGAACTTACAAACTTACTGTGACCAGAAAGAATGTTTCTTTCTTTTCCCGTCTTCAAATCCCAAACTATAATATCTCCGCCGCCGCTGATCAAAGTGCCGCCCTCCGGGCTAAAGGCAATCGTCCTCACCCAGCTCGAATGCCCTTTAAAAATGCGGGTGCGCTTCCCGTCTTGCACGTTCGACAAACGGATCGTATTGTCGGTGCTAGCACTAGCCACACTTTGCCCGTTCGGGCTAAAAGCCACAGCATTAACCGCGCCCCCGTGACCTGTGATAATTCTTCTGACTTCTCCGGTGCCGAGATTCCACAAACGCAGAGTCTTGTCCTCGCTGCCGCTAGCGAGAGTTTTACCGTCCCCGCTCAAAGCTATCGCGTTTACTCGTCCGGCGTGGCCGCTCAAAGTCCGCAACCTGCCGCCGGTTTTGGCATTCCACAAGCGAACTGTTTTGTCATCGCTGCCGCTAGCGAGAGTTTTACCGTCCCTGCTAAAAGCGATGGTGTTGACGGCGCCTGTGTGAGCGGGAATCGTCCGTATCCGTCGCCCCGTCTTCAAATCCCAGATCATCACATTATTGTCGTCGCCCCCGCTGGCCAACATCGAGCTGTCCGGGCTCACCGCCACCGTATTGACCGATTTTTTAGAATGCACCGAATTGAGAGTCCGCAGCAGGCGTCCCGTCCTCAGATTCCAAATTCTAATCGTCCCAAAGCTTGCGCTCACCAAATTTTGACCGTCAGGCGACAGGGCGATGGCATTTACACTCCCGACATTATCCAAACTTCTTTGCAAAAACTGACTGCTAGGTAAACTAGAAAGCAGCCACACCGGGTTTGCGGGGAACACCCCATAACGCAGCGAACCGTAAATTTGAGACGCGCCAATACCCAGCATCAAAACAGCCGTGCCGGCCAGCAGCTTATTTTTCCACTCAAAAACCTTTTGGAGGGGCTTCTTCAATTCCGTATTCAGAGGTCTGAGGCGGTTTAGAGAACTCTGCTGCGTCGCCCCAGACGCCCCGGAAGTTCCGCGAAGTTTAGTTTGCCCCGTCGTCGGTAGCTGAGTCGGCAACTGACTATCCGCGTCGTCGAGTTTAATTTCCTCCAAGCACTGCAAAACCATCTGCGGACTTTGAGGTCGATTTCCCGGAAAAGGCGCCATCAGGTAATCGATCACATTAGCCAGGGGGTCGGAAACCTGAGGAGCTCCTTTGCGCCACATTAATTTGCCCGTGCGCGGGTTCTCTGGAAACGCAGTCGGCGGCTTCCCAGTCAGCAAATAAACAAACGTGCGCCCCAGGGCAAAAAAATCCGACTGCGGAACAGCCTTGCCATTAGTTTGTTCCGGCGGCGTGTAGCCGGGAGAAACAATACCAGTCACATTTTGCCCCTGCCCCACCTTAGCGAAATAAGTCGCCGACACTTCCCGAGCAGTCCCGAAGTCAATCAGCACTAACTGCCCGTTCGGCTTGCACATAATATTGTGCGGCTTGATATCCCGATGGAAATAGTTGAGGCGGTGAACTTGGTCTAAAATTTCCGACAGTTGTTTGAGCCAGTTGAGAGCTTGTTCTTGACTGATCGGGCGGCCCCGATTTTTCAGCCAGTCTTGCAAATTTGCCCCAGCAATTTTCTCCATCACCAGACAGTGAAAAGACTCTGTGCTGTTAGCTGGCGTAAATGTAAAATAACCGTCGCGATCGACTTTTGGAATACCTGGATGTCTGAGCCTGACCAATACGTCGGCTTCTTGCTTAAAAAGTTCTACAGCTTTGGGATGTTCTTTGAGCAGGACTTTAAGCACTCTTCGGGCGCCGTTGTCGTCCACTTCAAATGTTCTGCCAAAGCCGCCGCCTCCGAGAGGCGCGACTAGCCGATATCGACCTTGCAACAAAAGTTCAGACCCGCAGTGGATACAGGCGGATTTGCCAGAGTTCGCTGGATCGGAGGGATTCGGGCATTTGGGATTGAGGCAATAACTCACAGAAGCCACATAACCCTGATTGAGGTTGCTCTATCAAGTTTTACTTTGACACTGCTATACAAAACTTGGCTAAGCTTATTTAAGCTTCGCCATTCAACTAGAAGTATTTTCTAGAGGGT
Organism: Microcoleus sp. AR_TQ3_B6; assembly: GCF_036702785.1. Taxonomy (NCBI): domain Bacteria; kingdom Bacillati; phylum Cyanobacteriota; class Cyanophyceae; order Oscillatoriales; family Microcoleaceae; genus Microcoleus; species Microcoleus sp. AR_TQ3_B6. Next base: position 47,611 of record NZ_JAUBVJ010000057.1, read on the forward strand.
CTGATTCCTGCTTCTGCCAAGAGAGTCGGCTCTTACTTGTCCACAGGCGTAAATTCGGGTGGAGCAGCACCCTATTTTTCAAGTCTGTACAACTATTTATTATTGTGGAAGCTTTTAGCCATTGTTTAACCATTATTTTCAACCAATTTAACGAATCGTGGTATCCCGTTCGACCTTTTTATAGGCTGGTCAGTTTTAAATCGACCGTCGTTTCCTCTTCAGCAAAAATTTTTGCTGCCGATTTTCGGCATTATTCTGAGAATTTTGCACAAAAATGCGCATCTGTCAATATGCTGACCCTACTTCGCTTGAGAGCAAGTTAAAGTATTAAGCAATGAGATTAACCTCTGTCCACTCTTGGTGACTGAGGTTTGTGGTTCAGCTTGCGTCACTTGCTTGCGACTGGATTACTCTAGCGGCACTAGAGCTGTCTTCTCGCTTGAGCGTTACGTACTTTGATTAGTCCTCTTTATCTAGTTCGGTTTTTGTTCAAATACGAGTTTTCCTAGACGGCAACACCGTGTTTGTGTGACTGCGTACTCAACAATCTAGTTAAGTTTTTACGTTGTCTAGTTATACTCAATTTTCAACTTAGGACGATCGTAGCACACCTAGAACAATACTCATGAGCACTCTTGATTGAAATCTTGCAGCGTCGCTGAAGTCAAGCGAGACTAAAGCCTCGCTTAACTTCAACATCCCGTCTTTTTCTATAACCTGTGACACTGCGATCTAACGATCGGGTTGAGGCCAAAGGTTTTGTTGTTTGTCACAGCCGATCGATGTCAAAAATCCCTGATGAGGGCAGATAATCTACAAAAAGACTAGAACTAATAACGAGAGAGCAGCCAGATTTCAATTGTACGATCGCCACCACCACTCTCGAAGAAACAAGTGAGAGTGGGCGAGTGGGCGAGTGGGCGAGTGTCCGAGTGGGCGAGTGTCCGAGTGGGCCAACCCGCCTTCTGCTGAATGCCTTCTTCCCTCGAACCTGTTCCCTCTTCCTTCAGCAGAAGAAAGCCTGTTAAACAAGTCCCTCAATTACCGGATGGAAGTAGAACGCCAGCGCCAAAACCGTATAAGCTGCCAACAGCAAAGTACCTTCGAGCCAGTTAGAGTTGCCGTCAGAACTGATAGAATTGGCGATCAGCACCGACACGGCAACCGCTACAAGTTCAAACGGGTTGAAATTCAAGTCCATCGGTTTGCCCAAGACAAAACCTGCCAAAACCAATACCGGCGCAACAAACAAAGCAATTTGCAAACTCGAACCCACGGCCACAGAAACCGACAAATCCATTTTATTTTTCATCGCCACCGTCACCGCCGTCGTATGTTCGGCCGCATTGCCAATAATCGGCACTAAAATCACCCCGGTAAACAGTGATGTCAGCCCCAAACGCGCCGTCGCTTCTTCTAGACTAGCCACCAGCAGTTCTGACTCGACAGCTACCATCAGGGTACAGGCCAACAAAACCGCAATCCACAGCGGCAGATTGACTTTGTGGTCTGGACCCTCTGGTGCTAAGTTACTTTCGGCTAATTCTTCGAGCATATCTATTTCTGCCACCCCTGCATCGTACAGATAACTGTGGGTTTTCATCGAAAACAGCAGCGTCAGCACGTAGACGACAATCAGGACTATAGCAACAGCGCTAGAGAGGTTCTGCATAGTTTCCGCAGGGATGCCCGCAGAGGTGGCATTAACTGCAGTCGGCACCAAAATGGCAATCACTGCTAAGTTCATCGCTGAAGCGTTCAACCGGGCGACTATCGGCTGAAATTCTTGTTCTTTGTAGCGCAAGCCGCCCAGCAGCATCGCAAATCCCATCACCAGCAGCAGGTTGCTCATAATTGAACCGGTGATGCTGGCCTTGACAACATCTATTAGTCCGGCGTTGAGGGCCACGATGCCGATAATCAGTTCCGTGGCATTTCCGAAGGTAGCGTTCAGTAAACCCCCCAAGTTGGGACCGAGGACGACGGCGATTTCTTCGGTGGCCGTGCCCATCCAGGCGGCTAGGGGGACGATGGCTAAAGCCGAGGTGATGAAGATTGTGGAGGATTCCCAGCCGAGAAAGTGTCCGGCGATGGAAACCGGGATAAATAACAGCAGACTGGAAATTATTGTATTTGTGTTTAGCATTTAAATTCTCAAAAGCTGCCAACCGTCAATCATAACCTGCGGGAAAATTTTAAAAATGGGTTGGGTTAGGGAATTGGGGGTGCTTCGCCCGCTGGGGGACGATCGCCCACTGGGGGGCGATCGCGATTCGTTACGGACTGTGTGATGTCAACGCCTGGTTAAAATTTCACTTTTAAACCACCCAATAAAATCCCGATGCTCCACAAACAAAGTCCGCCTCCGCCGACTAAAATATTTCTTAGAGAACAACAAAAATGGAACTAAAACTATCAAGTCCGCCTCCGCCGACTAAAATACCTCTTAGAGAACAACAAAAATGGAACTAAAACTCTCTGGTAAAATTTCACTGGTAAGCGGCTCAACTGCCGGAATCGGGTTGGCAATTGCTACAGAACTCGCCAAAGAAGGTGCAACTGTTATCGTTAACGGACGGACTCAAGAGCGGGTAAAAAGCGCGATCGACCAAATCAAAGAAATTGCTCCAGATGCCAAACTTCAAGGTGTCGCTGCCGATTTGGGAACCGCAGCGGGAGCCGGCGAATTATTTCACCAAGTCCCGGAAGTTGACATTTTGGTAAACAATTTAGGAATTTATGGCGCTAAAGCATTTGAGGATATTTCCGATGGCGAATGGATGAATATTCTGGAAGTAAACGTCATGAGCGGGGTGCGCCTGGCTCGACAATATTTGCCATTAATGCTGACAAAAAATTGGGGGCGGATTATTTTCATTTCTAGCGAATCGGCGCTCAACATTCCAGCAGAAATGATTCACTACGGAGTTACGAAAACGGCGCAGCTTTCTCTCGCGCGCGGTTTGGCAGAGACTACTGTTGGCACCAATGTGACTGTTAATTCTGTGCTGCCGGGGCCGACGCGATCGGCAGGAGTAGAAGATTTCATTCAAGGATTGGCACAAAACCAAAAGGTCAGTCGCGAACAGGTGGAGAAAGAGTTCTTTGAAAAGACTCGCCCTTCTTCGCTGATTCAGCGTTTTGCGGAGACTTCGGAGGTGGCTGCACTTGTCGCATTTATTGCCAGTCCGGTATCCTCTGCTATTAACGGGGCGGCTTTGCGAGTGGATGGCGGTGTTGTGCGATCGATCGTTTAGCCCGATTTGTAATATTGCGATCGTAAATCAGTTAACTAACACCCTCTTTTCTAGGACTGAGGCCAACCTTCCTCAAGAGATAAATCTCTCTAAGGATGCTGTTAAGTGCCGATTTGAAGCAGGAAAATTTTAGTAAAACTGCTGAGAGGAGTCGATCGCCACCCATGAAAAAAGCTTTACTCGCCAGTCTGTTGCTGGTGCTAGCTGGCTGCAGTCAGTCGTCCTCCCATGATAAGCTGGTCAAAACGCTGAAAACCGTTGAATCTTGGACAGCGACCGCTCGTATGGTGGGAGAGACTTGGCAACAGGGTAGCATTCCCGACCTCTACGCTCAACAGACCTTGGAAAAGAGCCAGCAGGAAATTGCCAAGGAAACCAAAGATTTGACTGACTCTCCTACTTTGCCAAGACAGATATACCAGTTACAGCAAACGCTTCAGCAGATGACAACGGCCGTCAAGCAGCACCGCAAAGCCGCGATCGCCACACCTTTGGTGCAGCTTGCAACTGAACAACAACAGCTTGAAGCATTGCTCAAAGCCCAGGGAGAGCGGCCGTGAACAAGATTCGGGAAATTGCCTTAGGTATCACCATTTTTACAATTGTTCTGACTTTTGTGCTAGCGATCGTCGCCATTCCACTAGAAGTGCTTGGAGGTTGATATGGATGTTATTCGAGATGTCCTAGATAATCAGATTGTCGATCGCAACCAACGCAAGATGGGCAAGGTCGATGGCATTGTTGTAGAACTCGTAGAGGGACAGCCACCGCGACTGGCGTATCTTGAAACAGGAGTCACCACCTTAGCGCATCGAGTTCATCCCCGTTGTTCGCGTTGGGTTGCCGCGATTGCCAGCAAGTGGGGCGCTAAACACACCGAACCGTTTCGCATTGCTTGGTCCCGGATGCGAAACATCGGCATTGATGTGGAAGTGGATCTCGATGCCGAACAAACTCCCGCATTAGCCTACGAAGTCTGGCTGCGCGATCGCGTGATTAAACACATTCCAGGAGGAAGTTGATGGCAAGTCGCGAACTACATTTAGAACTGCTGCTGGGTAAATGCGTATTTGATTCCACGGGCAATCGCGTTGGACGCATTGAAGAGGTGCGCGCCCAGCAGCAAGGCGACGATTGGGTAATTGTAGAATATCTGGTGGGCATACCGGTGATCGTGGAGCGTTTGTCTGCCTGGAATTTAGGCGCAGGTTTGCTGCATCTTATGGGTGCCCGCAATCTACATAAGGGATATCGCATTCCCTGGGAGCCACTCGATTTATTAGATCCAGAGCATCCCCGCTTGATTTGCACGATCGATGCGCTCAAAGAGATTTCCCAACAGTTAGAAAGAGATGCCCATTAGCCATAAATTTTTATGGTCAGTGTGGAGGCATTGGCGATCGATTTGAGGTTCAGGCTGCAATTGGAATTATTAAACCACAGAGTACGCAGAGAACGCAGAGTTCGAGAACAGAGAGATGAATAATTCCGATGCTAACGTATTTGATATGACGCAAGCGGTTCAATGGATTTTTGTATTCGATTAGCTTCCTTAGAAGACATTCCTAAGCTGACAACTTTAATTCCTGATTCTGCTAGAGCTTTGCAAGCAGGCTACTACAGTTCAGAGCAGATTGAAGGCGCACTGGGCACAGTTTTTGGGGTTGATACTCAACTGATTCTAGACCAAACATACTTTGTTGCTGAGAACAATCACCAAATTGTTGGTTGCGGTGGTTGGAGTAAGCGTAAAACGCTTTATGGAGGTGATTCAGGCAAAAATAATCGAGAAGACAGCCTGCTCAACCCAGACAGCGACTCGGCAAAGATTCGTGCATTCTTTGTTCATCCAGCATGGGCACGTCGAGGAATTGGAAGTCAGATTGTGCGAGTATGTGAACTGGCTGCTGAGCGTGCTGGATTTAAGGAAGTTGAGATGATCGCGACGCTGGCGGGAGAGCCATTTTACACAAAATTTGACTATCAGGCGATCGAGCGGTTTGAAATTTCTCTCCCAAACAGTCAGTTCCTCCCCGTTGTCCGTATGTTTAAGAGCTTTGGGCGCCGCCCGTAAAATATGAGGCATAATATAGCAATTCTTGCAGGAGTCGTAAATTTTTTACCCCACCCCAACCATCCCCGATGCCTTGGGGAGGGAGTAAGAGATTCACAAATGATTTAGGATTGCTATAAAATTAGTTTCGGTTAAATGCGATCGTAAATCAATGATATGACAAAAAAAGCAAATACAGCAGATTCCACGTTGATAAAGTACACGCGTCAAGCGATCGCTCGCTGTAGGGAAACGGCACTGCCGTGTCCTCTATCTTGGCTATGTACCTCACTTACCTGAAAAATGCTGTAATTATCAGCCATGTCAAGAAAAGTAAATTTTTTCAAAGTAGAAGTCGTCCCGCACGAGCCAAATTGGTGCAGCGCCTTTGAAACTGAGTCGAAACTGATTGCACTTGCACTTAGGGACAATGTGGTTGCTATACATCACATTGGTAGCACAGCCATTCCGCAAATCCATGCAAAGCCGATAATCGATATGTTAGTTGAGGTTAAAGATATTACTAAAATTGATGTACAGAGTTCAGAAATAGAGGCATTAGGTTATGAAGCGATGGGTGAGTTTGGGATATCGGGTCGTCGTTTTTTTCGCAAGGGTAATGAAGCAGGGATTAGAACACACCACATTCACACATTTGAAGTGGCTTCACCGCAAATAGAGCGCCACTTAGCCTTTCGAGATTATATGATTTCCCATCCTGAGGAGGCGCAACAATACAGCGAACTCAAACGAGAACTCGCCAACAAATACCATGATAATATTCAGGGGTACATGGACGGAAAAGATGGGTTCATTAAAGCAATGGATCTGAAAGCGGCTAAGTGGCGATCGTCTCATTAAATTTATGATATGGGAAGTGGCAATTCTTCATGTTAAGCCTAATAGGGCGGGAGCAATATAACTTATGAGTGATATCGGTCTCACACACATCGCACTGCCCGTTTCCGATGTCGATCGCACTATCGAATTCTACTCTAAGTATGCTGGGATGCAGGTCGTTCACCGCCGCATCGATGCAGAAGCAGGTGTTGCTGTGGTCTGGCTTTCTGACCGCACTCGCCCTTTTGTAATTGTGCTAATTCAAACAGACTCCGTACATCCCGTTCTGTCTCCCTTGGCACACCTGGGAGTAGGTTGCAAAAGCCGCGAATATATGGACGAACTCTGCGACAGAGCACGTCAAGAAGGCGTACTGCTTGAAGAACCAAAAGATTCTGGATATCCGATCGGCTACTGGGCTTTTTTGCGAGACCCGGACGGTCAATAGATTTTAGATTTTAGATTTTAGATTTTAGATTGAGTCCACGGATAAATGCGGGGGCTGGAGGATTTTTGATTTTCGATTTGGGATTGATTCCACGGATAAATCACGTGGCGGGTACCACCTTTGAAATTCGCTTGTCACACGCTAGAACTATCCTACGGGCAAGAAATCGGATTGACAGCAGAGGATGCTACTTAAAGTTATAATGGCTCTCCTGAGTTTATGGTGTAAAATGTACCTAATAATACATTTACCGTTATGAGCTTCCATCTAGACTATCTATT